>JAFZGH010000202.1 GCA_017555465.1 Akkermansia sp.
CGATGGCTGGCGCGCTGCCATGCTGGAGCAGGATGAGGAGCTGGCTCGTGTGCTCCTGCTGGCCTGGTTGCAGCAGCAGAATCCGGCATTGGGGCTGGAGGCTGCGGCAAAGGGTTACGCCCAGGCTGTTTCACTGCACCGGCAGGCCTTGCGGGGCAATGCTGCCGCCTGCGCCGCCTGTGCCGCGGCGTACCGGGCGGGGCGGTTGGGTGAAGTATTTCTCCCCGTGAGCGAACAGAAAGCGCGCTGGTTTGAACAGCGCGCCCTTGTTGCAGAGAAACTGCCGGAGTAAAGCTCAGTTCTGCGGTACTTGCAGTTCGTTTTTCCACTCCGTCACGCCGCGGATAATGTCGGCGGCGATGTTGGCCTTGGGTTGCACAAAGCCCGGAATGAACCAAGGGAAACCGCCCACGAGGTCGTGGAATACGCTCACTTCGCCATGGCAGGTGCCGTGGCCGGAACCGATGCCGATGGTGGGAATGGGGCTGGCGGTGGTGAGCTGCGCTGCCACGCTGTGACGCGTGCATTCGATGACCACACTGAATGCCCCGGCGCGTACCACAGCCTCTAAATCGGCCATGAGCAGAGCTGCTTCGGCATCGGTCTTGCCCTTCATCTTGTAGCCGCCTTCTTCCTTGACCTTCTGGGGCAGCAAGCCGATGTGCGCCTGCACCGGAATGCCAGCCTGCACAATGGCGCGGATTTCAGCTTCCTTGGCGGCACCGCCCTCCAGTTTCACGGCATCCACCCCGGTTTCCATGAGTTTGCGGGCGTTTTCGAGCGCCTGTTCCGGGGTGTCGAAGGTATGGATGGGCATGTCCAGAATCACGAGAGCCTTTTTCGCGGCGCGGGCTACGCATTCGCCATGATGCAGCATGTGTGCCAGGGTCACATGCGTGGTGTCTGGGTAGCCCAGCATGGTCATACCCAGGGAATCGCCCACCAGAATCATATCGATGCCGGCTTCATCCAGCATGCGGGCGGTGGGGTAATCGTAGGCTGTGAGCTGGGAGATAGCTGTTTTGCCCATTTTTGCCTGAATGGCGGCAATCTTTTCACTCGTATTCATGGGAGAAATAATCAAAGCGGGTAGGGAGTTACGGCCGGCCCGGCTGGCAGGGCGGCAAGCAGCTGGGCAGCGGTCTGCGTCTGCCCCGGCAGAAGGAGCAGCGGGTCGAGGTCGCAGAGCGGGCGTAACACAAATTCCCGTTCGTGCGCCCGGGGGTGGGGCAGGGTGAGGGTGGCAGACTGGCTGGTTTCGCTGCCGCAGCAGATGAGGTCGATATCGCAGGTGCGCGCCTCGCCGTATTCGCCGCTGCGGGTGCGGCCCAGCTCAGCTTCAATACGCAGGCAAAGCTGCAGTATTTCCTCTGCGGGCATGTCGGTCTCCACCTCCACGCAGGCGTTCAGGTAGCAAGGCGAGCCTTCCGGGCACCCCACCGGCTCGGTTTCGTATACCTGGGAAAGCCGCAGGCCGCCAAAGACATCGGCCAGGTAATCGCAGGCGGATTCCAGGTGCGCCAGCCTGTTCCCCAGGTTGGAACCCAGGGAAAAGACACAGCGGCGCATGGTTGCAGCGGCAGCCATGGGGATTAGTTGGTGAAACCGAGCACGTCCTGCATGTTGTAGAGCCCGGCGGGCTTGTCTGCCAGCCAGAGGGCAGCGCGCACGGCGCCACCGGCAAAGGTCATGCGGCTGGAGGCCTTGTGCGTGAGCTCCACGCGCTCGCCATCGGTGGCATACATGACGGTGTGGTCGCCCACCACATCGCCCCCGCGCATGGAGTGCATACCGATCTGGCGCTGCGGGCGTGCACCCACGAGCCCTTCGCGGCCGTGCATCACGTCCTTGTTGTAATCCATGCCGGTTTCCTCGCACACCACCTCGGCCAGGGTGCGGGCGGTGCCGCTGGGGGCATCGAGCTTGTGGTGGTGGTGCATCTCAATGATTTCGATATCGTAATCCTTGAGAATCTGGGTGGCTTTGCGGGTGAGCCAGAAAAGGGTGTTCACGCCCACGGAATAGTTGGAGGCAAACACAATGGGAATCTGCTTTGCGGCTTCGGCAATGGCGGCGCGTTCCTCATCGGTGTGGCCGGTGGTGCCGATGACGAGGGGCTTGCCTTGGGCCACGGCGGTGGCCAGCAGCTCCGGGGTGAACCCGTGGAAGGAGAAGTCGATGGTACAGTCGGCGGCGCTCATGGCGGCAGCAATGTCCTGCCCCACATCGTGCGTGGCGGCCATTTCGGTGGCTTCATTCAGCTCCACGGCCTGCTTCACCGTCTGGCCCATGCGGCCGGAAATGCCGGTAACGAGAATCTTCATCATGGCAGTTTTTACAGCAGGTTGAAACTCTTGAGCAGGTCGGCCAGCTTGCCGTGCTTCTCTTCAGCCAGCGGTACGAGCGGCAGGCGGATTTCCCAGCTGATTTCGCCGCGCAGTGCCAGGGCGGCCTTGGCGGGCACCGGGTTCACATCCAGGGACATGAGCCCCTTCATGAGCGGGTAATACTTCTTCTGCAGCTCCAGGGCTTTCTTGCCATCGCCACTCATGGCGGCATCCACGAGGGCTTTCATCTCTGCCGGGGCAATGTTGGAGGTCACGGATACCAGACCCACAGCGCCGCAGGAGATGAAGGGGACGGTCAGGCCGTCATCGCCGCTCAGTACGGCAAAATCTGCGGGCAGAGCCTGCACCAGCTGGTTCACGCGCTCCACGCTGCCACCGGCTTCCTTGATAGCCACGATGGTGGGGCAATCTGCAGCCAGACGGGCCACGGTATCCACGGCAATCTCAATGCCGCTGCGGCCGGGGATGCTGTAAAGCATGATGGGCAGGTCGGTGGCCTCGGCAATGGCCTTGAAGTGCTGGTACACGCCCTCCTGGTTGGGCTTGTTGTAGTAGGGGCATACCTGCAGCGTGCCGTCCACACCCATGGCGGCGGCAGCCTTGGTCATTTCAATGGCTTCTGTGGTGCAGTTGGCGCCTGTGCCGGCAATCACCTGGCAGCGGCCTGCCACAAACTCCACGCACATGCGGATGATTTCGAGGTGCTCTTCGGTGCTTACCGTGGGGGATTCGCCGGTCGTGCCCATGGGCACAATGCCGTCTACGCCGCCGGCAATCTGGGCTTCAATCAATGCCTTGTAGGCATCATAGTCCACCTGGCCATTCTTAAAGGGGGTAACAATTGCAGTATAAAGTCCCTGGTATTTCATGATTCGGGAAAGTTTTACGCGGATATTATACCGCGTTAAATCCAAAAGTCACGCCTTTTTTATTTTCTGGGCGGCTCTTTCGGCGGGAGGTGAGGGTGGGTTAAGGAATTAAGCTGGCTGTGGTTCAGTCCTGCAGGCAGATGGTGCAGTTGTCCAGACTTTCGATAATGGCAAGTGATTCCACGTGGATGCCCATGCTGCGGAGTTCGTTGCCGCCGTTCTGGAAGGCTTTTTCGATGAGGAAACCCATGCCTGCAAGGGTGGCTCCGGCTTGTTTCACCAGGTCGAGAATTCCCAGCGCGGCCTGCCCGTTGGCCAGGAAGTCATCAATGAAGAGGACACGGTCTCCCGGCCCCAGGTATTCCGCGCTCAGGCAGACGGTGTAGTCCTTAGCCTTGGTGAAGGAATGAATGGTGGTGCAGAGCATGTTCTCCATGGTGCTGGGCTTGTTTTTCTTGGCAAAGACGACCGGAAGTCCCAGCAGATGGCCGAGCATGATGGCCGGGGCAATGCCGCTGGCCTCCACAGTGAGGATTTTGTTGGGGGAGGCAGAGGAAAATCGGCGGACGAATTCCTGCGCTGCCTGGTACATCAGTCCGGCATCCATCTGGTGGTTGATGAAGCTGTCTACCTTGAGGACGCCGCCGGGGAGGCATTTTCCATCCTTGATGATTCGTTCTTTGAGCGCTTTCATGGGGACAATCTGTTGTGCTGCCCGTCAGAATAGCAGTTTATCCTCCGGCGGACAAGAGTTAATCATGAAAAAGCCCCTGCAGGGGGATCCTGCAGGGGGGGATAGAAGGATGATTTAAATATCAGGCCATGCGGGCGTAGGCGTCGGCCTCGACGGCGGCCCAGAGGGAATTGATGCTGCACTCCACCTCTGCCTTGGCGGCGGTGAGTTCAGCACCGGCGACGCCGTGGGCAAAGAGGTAGTACTTGATCTTGGGCTCGGTGCCGCTGGGGCGCACGGCAAAGCTGCGGCCGTCCACCAGGTCGATGAAGAGCATCTTTTCGGCGGGGATGGGGTCTCCCTCGGCATCGACCATGGTGCCGGCGGAGAAATCGCGCAGGCCGGCCACGGCGGTGCCGTCCATTTCAGTGGGCGGGTTTTCGATGTAGCTCTTGGTGAGGGCGGCAATCTTGGCGGCACCGTCTGCACCTTCCATCACGATGCTCTTGCCGAGTTCCTTGTAGAAGCCCAGCTGGGTGTAGATGTTGTTGAGGCATTCCAGCAGACCGATGCCCTTGGAAGCGAGGTAGGCGTTCATTTCCGCCAGGCAGAGGGCGGCGGCGTTGGCGTCCTTGTCGCGCACGAAGTCCTGGGCCAGGTAGCCGTAGCTCTCCTCACCACCGAAGATGAAGTATTTGCTGTATTCCAGACGCAGGGCGCGGGTTTCGGCCTCGGTCATGCTGCGGTAGCCCTGGCGCAGTTCTGCGGGGATGGCCTGCTCGTACTTGCCGAGCTTGGCGGCAATGTACTTGAAGCCGGTGAGTACGTTCACGGTCCCGATGCCGAAGGAGGCTGCGATGGCATCCTGCAGCGGGCTGGTCACGAAGGTCTTGACCATGACGGCGTGCTGGATGTTCTGCGGGGTGATGATACCCAGCTCGATGGCGCTCATGCAGCGGTACCAGGCCAGCAGGCAGCCGGTCTGGTTGCCGGTGAGCAGCTGCATCTTGCCGGTGGTGGTGTCGCGCACGGCAATGCCCATGCGGTCGCTGTCCGGGTCGGTGGCAATCACCAGGTCGGCCTGCTCGGCGTCGGCCTGGGCAATGGCCATGTCAAGAGCCGGCGCATTCTCCGGATTCGGGCTGGCCACGGTGGGGAAGCGGCCATCGAGCGTGTCCTGCTCGGCCACGGTGCTCACGTTGCAGCCAATCTGCTTGAGGATGGGGACGATGCAGCGGCCGCCGGTGCCGTGCAGGTTGGTGAATACCACCTTGGCAGAGGCTTTGGCGAATACATCCGGGCGCAGGATGATGCCTTTGAGCTTTTCAATGTAGATGGCATCGAACTCAGCGCCGAGGATGCGGAGGCTGCCCTGCTGGTCGGCGGGCAGGGCTTCATACGCATCGCTGGTGAGGGCGTTCACCTCGGCAATCACCGCCTTGTCGTGCGGGGCGATGAGCTGGGCTCCGTCGTTGAAGTAGGCCTTGAAGCCGTTGTCGTGAGCTGGGTTGTGGGAGGCGGTGAGCACCACGCCGGTGTCGGCATTCAGCTCGCGGATGGCAAAGGAAACTTCCGGGGTGGAGCAGGGGCCGTCGAACAGGGCGCAGTCGCAGCCCAGGTCGGTGGCAATCTTAGCGCAGTACTCGGCAAAGTCGCGGGAGAAGTGGCGCGTGTCGTGCCCCACGACGATGAGGGGCTTGCGGCCAGTGCCTTCAGCTTCCACGAAGCGGCGCACGTAGGTGATGAGGCCGCGCATGGCGCGTCCCACGTTGAAGTAGTTCATGCTGGCGGTGCCCACGCAGGGGAATTCCGGGCGTCCGTTCACGCCGCCCTGGCCTTGCTCGGCGATGGTCACCACGGTGCCGATGGTGCGGCCGCGCAGGCCACCCGTGCCGAAGGCCAGCGTCTTGTAGAACCGGTTGTTGAGCTCGGCCCATTCGCCCGCATTGACCAGCTGTTCAATGGCAGCGGGCACCACCGGGTCCTGTGTACCGCCGGTGAGCAGCTCGATGTTTTCCAGAGAGGATTCCAGCAGCTTGCCCTCGGCAACTGCCTGCTTCAGTGCATCAAGAATCGTTGCATTCATAACTCGCGCGGCATTATACAGCCCGCAGGCTCTTTTGGCAAGCCTGCACTCTGTTTGCCTGCGGTAAAATCCGGATTCTGGATTCAGGAACGCTACAGCCCACGCCAGTGGGCGACAGCCTTTAGGCAGGTGGTGAAGTGAGCGATAGCGAACGGAACCCCTGTTATGCAAAGGAAATAATAAAGGAACCCCGTGCTAACGGTGGTGACAGAGAGCCCCGCCATTCTGAGATGTCTGTTTTCGAATCACATAACACCGCATAACTGAATATGCTTGTTTTAGCGCAGAGATATGTGATAGTATGCTCGGGTATCTTGTATGGGAAATTCATTTGTCAACACCAATGTGCATATCATTTTTCACGGGCAAGTTGTAAAATCAAATGCGACACCGGAACACCCCTAAAAAGTCCACCCAAGGGTGCCCAAACTGCCCTAGCCCGGATGGGGGAGTGGGGGAAGGACGGCAATGAGTCCTTCC
>JAFZGH010000203.1 GCA_017555465.1 Akkermansia sp.
ATCTGGCTGCTGGAACACGGGGCTTCCCCGCTGGCACGCACGCAAAGAGGCAAAACCCCGGAGGATTACCTCCAGGGCAACAATGCAGAGTTCATCCGCGCGCACCTGGTGGAATACGCCACCCACGGAGACCAATACCAACATACGACGGAAGAATGACCCGCTACCTACCCATCACCGCCCTTATCAGCCTTGCGCTGCTGCCGTGCCCCGCACAGCAGGACGCCCCCGCACCGCTGGTGACCGCCCCGATCAGCGCAGACATTGCCCGCACCTCACTGGCAGAGGCCATGGCTATCTACCAGGAATTACGTGAACTGCAACTCCTGCAGCAGGACGGCAAACTGACCGCCGCCCGCATCCACCAGGCTGCAGAACGCATAGAAGCCCCCCTGATGACACTGCGGCTGCTCTCGCCTGCATACCGGGAAAACATCATTTTGCTGGCCGATGCCATTCTCTGGCAGGGGCAATGGATGCTTTGTGTCTATGCCGGCGACTGCGGCATTGATTACGAAGCCCCCCTCCTGGACGAAGGTTTTGAAACGCTGGAGCTGCTGAGCGCAGATGCAGAAGACATCCTGACTGACAAAAAGGAAGACCCGGCATTGCGCCAGGCCGTGCAGACGCTGGTGGATAAGCTGGGCGGCGCTGCCGTGCTGCAACTGCCCGGACACCTGCTGCAGAAACGCTGGGCAAAGGATTACAAAACCGCGCTTCATTTTTTCACCGGCATCTGTGCCGCCGCTGCCATGAAAAATGACAAGGACTGCACCGCTGCCCTGCAACAGCAACACGAAACGCTCCAGTATTTCAGACAAGGAGGTGCATGGGAGATTCTGCGGCTCGATGCCCTGGCAGAGCAATTCCACCTGGCGCTCGCCGAAATCGGCGCCGATTCGCACCCGTTCGGAGACCCGGTGCTCCCGGCAAACCGCCGCAGCGCAGCCCGCATGCAGGCACTGGCACCCTTCTTCGACACACTGCCTCAGCTGAAAACCCTGTTACTGAAACCGCAGGAAAACGACCCCTCATGAAAAAAGGACTCATCATGGAAGGCGGGGCCATGCGCGGCATGTTCACCGCCGGAGTCATCGACGTGATGATGGAGCACGGCATTGAATTTGACGGCGCCATCGGCGTTTCCGCCGGGGCGGCCTTCGGCGTGAACTACAAATCCCGCCAGATTGGCCGCGCTATCCGCTACAACGAACGTTTCTGCAACGACAAACGCTACTGCAGCCTGTGGAACCTCATCCGCGATGGCAACCTCTACAGCAAAGACTTCTGCTACGGAGAAGTCCCGCTCGTGCACGACCCATTTGATTTCGAGGCCTATGAAGCCAACCCCATGGAGTTCCACATCGTCTGTACTGACATTGTAACCGGCAAGCCGCACTACCACGAATTCAAGGGCCGGGAGGACCACGAGTTCGACTGGATACGGGCCTCGGCCTCCATGCCCCTGGTATCGGAAATCGTGGAAATAAATGGGCTGAAACTGCTGGACGGCGGCATTGCCGACGCAATTCCTCTGCAGTATTTTGAGAGTATCGGCTACACGCGCAACGTGGTCATCCTCACCCAGCATGCGGAGTATGATAAGAAGGAAAGCGTGGCCATGTCCTTCATCCGCTTCCTGTACCGCAAATACCCGGCACTGGTGCAGGCGATGGAAGTGCGCCACCTCATGTACAACGCCCAGCGGGACTATGTGAACCGCCAGGAAGCCGCCGGCAAAGCCCTGGTCATCCGCCCCGCTGCCCCCCTGCCCGTCAAGCGCCTCACCAAAGACCCCGCCGTGCTTCGAGCAACCTACAACATCGGCCGCGCCACCGCAGAGAAACGCCTTGCCGACATCCGCAACTACCTCGCATAACCCCCCTGTATGGAAAAGATATTACTCATCCTGTTCCTGTTCATCATGATAGGGCTGTGCGTCAGCGGCATTATACCACGGAAGGACGGCACCGTCCACACATGTTCCAAGCCAGGCTGCATCATCCATGTCAAAAAACAGAAGTTCAGATACACCCGTTGGGTTATGCAGAATCTGCTCATCATCGCGCTTCTGGCAACGATATTGTGGTTGGTTCTTCATGAAAAAACCGCGGCAGACAGCCCGGACGCAGGCCATATTATCGCCATTATACTGTACTCTCTGCTCTGCAACCTTTTCCTGAACGCGCTGCTTGGCTTCATTCATGTACTCAAGCAGCTCATCACGCAAAAAAAGGAACGCACCCGCATCACATACGGAAAACTTGCATTGTTCGCGTTGGGTACGATATTCCTCGGGCGCTATGTGTTAAGCCTCCTGAGCACTCTGCTGAATGGGTAAATCTCCAGCCTCGCCCCCCCGCCCGGGCGATACCAGATGGCTTTCCTTCTTGGCAAAGCAGATGGAATCTGATAGAATGGGGGGCATGAGATGGCTCTTGCTTGTTCTGGTAACCAGTTTGCTGCAAATGACTCAGGCGCTGACCGTGGAGGTACGGCATACGCATGGTGTCTTTTATCCTGATTTGAAGTTGCAGGCTGTGGCGCAGCTCAAGATTACCGGAGAGCCGGGCGAGAAAATCAAAAAGCTGGAATTCAGCGGTGGCAAGACCTCCAACATCGGCGATATCCAGATGGCAAGGCTTTCCACCTCCGGCAACTGGAATGGCTACACCCTGAACACCAATAAACTGGCGCAGGAAAAGGGCAAGAAGAAACCCGACAAGAAGGGTAAGATGGTGTTCGAGGTTGATATCGAAGCCGGGCCGGAACCGGTCTACTACTGGCTCAGTTATGATTTATCCCGCGGAGCGAAGCGAGACAGCCTTATTGATGCCGTGTGCACCAAGGTGACCCTGGCCGATGGCAGCACGGTGAAGCCCAAAGTGAAACGAGCCCAGGCTCTGAAAAAACGCGTTATCGGCCGCGTATACCCCTTCCCTTACCGCATTGTTCCCTATTACCGCCCCCGCTGGGTGAAAGGCTGGGGCAATGCCAAAGA
>JAFZGH010000204.1 GCA_017555465.1 Akkermansia sp.
GCCCAGGCTTACTTTGACCGCATGGATGTGGATGCTGTGACGCTCAATCCCTTCATGGGCTATGATATTCTGGAGCCCTTCCTTGACCGCCCCGGCAAGGCAGTGTATCTGCTGGCCGTGACCACGAACCCCGGTTCGGTGGATGTGGAGCAGCAGGTGCTGGCGAATGGTCGCAAGGTGTACCAGCTGGTGGGTGATATGGTGACCCGCTCCATCGCTGAGAACAGCGCCACGGAGGTGGGTATGGTCGTGGGGCTTACCAATGCCAATAGCCAGATTCTGACTGACCTGCCGGATGCTCCGCTGCTGGTGCCGGGCCTCGGTGCCCAGGGTGGTGACCTTTCTGCCCTGACTGGTGGTACTCGCGTGGCTCCGCCCACCATCAATGTTTCCCGCGGTATTCTGTATAAGGACCCCGAGCTTAGCTTTGCCGAAAAGGCCGAGAAGTGGGCCACGTTAATCAGAAGCGCTCTCGCGCTCTGATTAAGTAGGAGGTACGAAGTGTGAAATCAGCTGCGGCTGCTCCGCAGGGAAATTTTCAATAGTCAATGAAGCAGTATCTCGCATTGCTTGATGATGTGCTCACCAACGGGGTGGGCAGGGAAGACCGCACCGGCACCGGCACGATTGGCGTGTTCGGTCGGCAGATTCGCTGTGATTTGCGCGAGGGATTCCCGTGTCTGACCACCAAGAAGCTGCATTTGCGTTCGATTATTTATGAACTGCTCTGGTTTCTGAAAGGCAGCACGAATGTGCGCTGGCTTCAGGAGCGCGGTGTGAGTATCTGGGACGAGTGGGCCGATGAGAACGGCGACCTGGGCCCGGTGTACGGCAGCCAGTGGCGCGCCTGGCCGGATGGCAAGGGCGGCAGCATCGACCAGATTGCGAAGCTGATTGACGGGCTGAAGAATAATCCCTGGAGCCGGCGCCACCTGGTGAGCGCCTGGAATGTGGCCGAGGTGGACGGCATGGCGCTGCCTCCCTGCCATTGCCTGTTCCAGTTCTGCGTGATTCCGGCGCAGAAGGAGGGCGAGAAGCATGGGCTGAGCCTGCAGCTCTACCAGCGCAGCTGCGATTTGTTCCTCGGTGTGCCCTTCAATATTGCCAGTTATGCGCTATTGCTCATGATGGTGGCGCAGGTCTGCGGTTACGAAGCCCGCGAGTTTGTGCACACCTATGGCGATTTGCACCTGTACAAGAACCACCTGGACCAGGCCCGCCTGCAGCTTACCCGCGAACCGCGCAAGCTGCCCACCATGCGTATCAACCCGGAGGTGACGGAGATTGACGGCTTTGATTTCTCGGACTTCACGCTGGAGGAATACGACCCGCATCCGCACATCAAAGCCGCTGTTTCCGTATGAGTCTGCGCTTCACAGGAGTGGTGGCCATGGATGCCGACCGCGCCATCGGGCTGAACAACGGCATCCCCTGGCGCCTGAAGGAAGACATGCAGCTCTTCAAGCGCCTGACTATGGGGCATCCCATCCTCATGGGGCGCAAGACCTGGGAGAGCCTGGGGCGTCCGCTGCCCGGGCGGCAGAACATTGTGCTCACCCGCAACGCTGACTACGCCGCCGAGGGGGCAGTGGTGATTACGGATATTGCCCAGCTGGAGCAAATCGAGCTGCAGGACACGGAAATCATGGTGATTGGCGGCGCGCAGCTCTACGCGCAGATGCTGCCGCAGATGCAGCGCCTGCATGTTTCGGAGGTAGCAGGCAGCCACGCAGCCGATACATGGTTCCCGGAGTTTGCACACCACTTTGCCACGCGTACCCCGCAGCAGGA
>JAFZGH010000205.1 GCA_017555465.1 Akkermansia sp.
GCAATAATGCGAAAATCCATGGTAGAAGTACGGTACACCAGGCAGGGCTGTACGTCAACCCTTTTACTTGACAGGAAGGGTGATTCTGTTACAATACCCGGCGATATGCTATTAGCGATTCCCATCGGGTATTTCGTGGCCACCCTCCTGCTGGTCAGTGGCGTGTACAGTGGTGTGGATTTCCTGCTCAACAGCCCGGATACCCTCACCGGCCCGGATAAGCTCCACGGGCTTGTCATCAACTGCTGGCCAGTGATCGCTGCGTCTGCGCTTCTACTTCTCATTCAGATTAACAAGCAGCTCGAAAAGCTGAGACTGGCCGTTCACTACGCACCTGCCCCCAGTGCCGCAACGGTGAAGAAAAAGGCGAAAAAAGCCGAAGCCGCAGAAGAAGACTCCGCCCCGATGGGACAGCAGGTTGTAACAACGCCGAATCTGGCAAGTCTGGCTCAGCCTGCTCCGGCAACCGTCACCCCGATGTACCCGAACTCACCGATTCCCGGAGGTGGACGCGTGCCGCAAGCCTCAGCCATTCCCCCCACGCAGATAACCGACCACACACAGGGCGGAAAACGCGCCCCACGCAAGGGAGAATCCACCGGACTGAGTTACTTCAAGGTTGATTGACATGTCCACCGCATCCCAGGCACGCACCCAGCTGGCGAGCATGATACAGCAGCACTGCGGCATTGCCGTGCTGCCGGAGGAGCTGCAGGCCGTCAGCGCCGGAGCAAGCGGCCGCTCCATCATGCGCGCCGCCGGGGTGCTGGGCATTCACTGGACCGACCAGCGGGCAGACAACCATTCCTTCCTGCCCGCCGCCCACGGGCTGGCCCGAGCCGGCATCCGCGTGCCGGCCATTCTGGCAGAAGCAACCCTGCCGGAGAACTGCGGAGCATGCCTGGTGCAGGACCTGGGCGAAACAGATATTCTCAGCCTGCGCGAAGCGCCCTGGGCCGAACGCCACGCCGCATACGAACAGGCCTTCCGCACCCTGCTGCCTTTCTACCAGCTGAAGCCTGAATGGCCGCTGCAGCCGCCCTTCGATGCTGCACTTTACCGCTGGGAGCAGGAATACTTTGCCGAACACCTCATCGGCCGCCACCTGGGGGCTGATGCCGCTGCCTTCCTGGCGCAGCCGGAGCTGCAGGCCATGGCCGACTGGCTGGCCGGACTGCCCCGCGTGCCCGTGCACCGCGACTGCCAGAGCCAGAATATCATGCTGCATGGCGGCAAGGCCTGGCTCATTGATTTTCAGGGCATGCGCTACGGGCGGCTGGAATATGACCTGGCCTCCCTGCTCTATGACCCCTACATGCAGCTGGGCGAAGCCGAGCGCAACGAACTGCTGCAACTCTGGGAGCAGATGAGCGGCACGCGCATTGATTCCGGCATTTACGCAGCCTGTGCCATGCAGCGACTCATGCAGGCACTGGGCGCCTTCGCTAATATCGGCTACAACCAGCAGCGCGACTGGTATCTGAACCTCATTCCCACCGGACTGGCCGCGCTGCGCCATGCCGCCGCCCACACCCCGAAAACTTCACCCGCAGCCCCCGTTGCCGCATGCCTCCTGCAACTTCTAAACACGTAAGCTTCCTGGCCGTGCTGTTCTGGCTCGCCGTGCTGACTGGCGCATGGTTTGCCCTGGATAGCTCCCTGCACCGCTGCGACCAGTGGCTCTTCAACCGCCTGGGACATTCGTTCTGCCCCTGGGCGGCGGAAGATTACCCGCAGCTGCTCACCCCGGACCAGCCTGTGGCCATGGAACCGGTGGTCACCCAGACACGGTTGCGCGAATGCCCCACAGTGGGCATGGTAGAGCTGAATGACGAGGCCTGCGCCCAGGCCTTTGCCGCGCTTCCGCTCGGGCCGCAGGATTTTGCCGTGCTGCTCAACAAACTCAAGCAGAGCGGCGCTACCACCGTAGGACTTTCCGCCCCGCTTATCTGGCAGGGCGAACAGGGTGAGATGGTGCGCGAGATGCTCTGCCGGGTCCTGGCCGGTTTTGACCACTCAGCCGTAGGGCTGCGCGGGCGCACCGCCGCCCAGCCGGATTTCACCCCGGCCATGCTGCGCAATGCCTCCATACCCCCGGAAAACATTGAAGGCGACCCCAGCGGCCTGCCTATTGCCAACCGCCCCCTGCCCAACGGGCTCACCGAAACACCCGATGCGCTGGATGTGGTCTGGGCCCCGGACTGGCTGGAAGGCGAGCCGCACACCCAGAATCCCTCTGCGGTGGACAGCATTTCCTTCCCCCTGCTCATGCGCTGGAATGGCGAGACCATCCCCACCCTGCCATTCCGGCTGGCGCTGGCGCATCTCGGGCTGGATGGCAAGGACGTGAAGGTGAAGCTGGGCAAAGAGATTTCCTACGGCGGCTTCACCCTGCCCATTGATGCCAACAGCCGCACCCGGTTGAATGAAGCTAAGGTGACCACCATTCCCCTGGCAGATATCGTGAGCGGTACCCCCCTGCCCGCCGAGCTGGGCGAGCGCCCCTGCATCATGCTGGAGCAACCCGCCGCCGGACAAAACACCCCACTGCGGCTGGAGCGCCTGGCCCGCACCCTTTCCCAGCTGGCCGGAACGGAAAGAATCATCACCCACACCAGCGAACGCCCCCGCGGCGGCCAGGTGCTGCGCCAGATTCCCTTCATGCAAAGCTGGCAAAGCCGCACCACAGCCTGCGTATGCCTGCTCTTCTTCCTCTGGCTGATGCCCTTTGTACCGGGTTTCCTCCGCTGGCTGGTGCTGCTGGCGCTGC
>JAFZGH010000206.1 GCA_017555465.1 Akkermansia sp.
ATTGGCTGCACCGGCGTGGGTAAAGCTCTCGTAGATGGACTTGTAGGCATCCTGCAGGGAAATGTACTTGCCCACCACGGCGATGCGCACACTGTGGGAGGGGTGAATCACGCGGCCCACGAACTTCTGCCAGTCGTCCATCTTGGGCTTGGGAACGGTGATACCCAGCACATCGGTCACGATGCGGTCCACCTTGTCGCGCCCCAGGTCGATGGGGCACTCGTAGATGCTGTGCTTCACGTCGCAGAAAGCCACCACATTGGAAGCCGGCACGTTGCAGAACATAGCAATCTTGCGCTTCTCTTCATCAGTGAGATTGTCCATCTCCGTGCGGCACACAATCATGTCCGGCTGGATACCAATCTCGCGCAGCTTGGCCACGCTCTGCTGCGTGGGCTTGGTCTTGGTTTCGCCGGCAGCCTTGATGTAGGGCAGCAGGGTTACATGGATGAAGCAACAGTTGTTGCGGCCCACCTCCTGGCTGAACTGGCGCAGGGACTCCAGGAACAGGAAGCCTTCGATATCGCCCACCGTACCACCGATTTCAGTGATAATCACATCGCAGTTCTTGTTCTTCTCGGTCAGGTCGTAGAGGCGCTGCTTGATTTCGTCCGTCACGTGCGGGATGTACTGCACGGTCTTGCCCAGATAATCGCCGCGGCGTTCCTTCTCCAGCACGCGTTCAAACACCTTGCCGCTGGTCAGGTTGTTCAGGCGGGAAAGCTCGCAATGGATGAAACGCTCATAGTGACCGAGGTCAAGGTCGGTCTCGGCACCGTCATTCAGCACGTACACTTCACCGTGCTGGTAGGGGCTCATGGTGCCCGGGTCGATGTTCAGATACGGGTCAAACTTCTGCATGGTCACCTCCAGACCGCAATGCTCCAGCAGCGTGCCGATGGACGCTGCGGCAAGGCCTTTACCCAGGGAGGAAACAACACCGCCAGTTACAAAGATGTATTTCATAAAGTCGTATTCTCTGTGTGGTTAGAGTAATAGTACCAGATAAGGCCGCCAATGTCGAGTTTTTGTCCTTTCCTCCCAGCAGATATTACACATCTCCATCCATGCAACCAATTCATTATGAAATAATGCTTGCCTTTTTAAGATTTTTCACTATACTTTCTTAGGCGACCTAATAAAGATATGAATTCCAAGGACAGAATCACCCGGTATCTGCAGCAGCAGCGCAGCGCCACGCGCCCGCAGCTGGCCGCAGCATTGGGGCTGAGTCTGGTCAGCACCAATGCCGCCGTGGCAGCACTGGAAAAGGAAGGAGTGCTGACACAGGGAGACGCCATTCCCTCCGGCGGAGGCCGACCGGTGCGGGTATACCACTTCAACCCGCAGTATGCCGCCGTGGCTCTGTTCACCGCCACGCAGGAAGCGCATTGCACCCTGCTGCATTTTGAGCTACTGGATCTGCAGGGAAACAGGATCAAGTCCATGCAGGCGCGCTTTGTACAACTGCATGCTGAAAGCCTGGATGAATGGCTGGACGCCGCTGCCCGCCACCACAAGCTGCAGCGCATCTGCCTGCCCCCGGGGCTGGGCTGCCTCGTGCAGGCTCACCTGCAGCAGCGCCACGCCTGCCCGGTGCAGGAATTCCACGCCGCCGAAGCGCTGGTAAGCGGCCAGGATGATACCCTCACCGTCCTGCTGCAAAAAGGCTGTGCTCCGCAGGCTGTCCTGTTCCGGCACGGAGCCTCCACCCCCTGCCCACTGCTGCACCTGCTCCCCCTGCCCGCCGAATGGGAATCGCTTGACTACGCCGACCACACCCTGGTGGAAGAAATGCTGGCGCGCCTGCTGCAGCTGCTTATCTGCACCATCTCCCCCGCGCGCATCGACCTGCATGCCGATTTCTGGAACGACCGCCTCATCACACGCCTGAATTTCAACCTGGGCACCAAACTGCGCGGCATCGCCCTGCCGCAGATGCATTTTGCCACCATCACGGCAGAAAAGCTGGCCGGGAAGCTCTACCGCGCCGCAGCTACGATATAAATGCTAGACATTGATTTTTTTATGTTACATTGTCTCCGCATGAAAGTATCTCTTTTCCTTTCCCTCTGTCTGCTCCTGACCTGCTGCCAGCCAATCGAACGCTACATGAACTGGCAGCACTACAAGGAAACAGCCATTCGCGATGGGCTCGTTCCGTTGCATCCGGAAGAACTTTACCCAGAAAACCCAGAGCGGGGCTATATGTTTGATTCCCCTGTTCAGGCAGGCCGCAGCATCGGTTCAGATGAGAGAAGCCGGATTCAGCAAGCCATGCAGCAGGCTGCCCAGGTTCAGGTGAAGCGCATCCGCGCGGCCAATGACGCTCACTGGTGCACTGAAACAACCGAGGAATTACTGCCACCCGTTCCCGTCAGCACCGAAATGCGCCAGCTGTTTGAGCGCTGGCGCTCCGCACCGGAATGGCTGCGGCTCACCTTCCACAATTTTGATGTAGTCGGCACCGCCTGCACCGAAGACCACTTCATCTTCCAGGATGCCAGCGGCGCCGAGCTCGGAGTGCTGGAAATCCATACCCTCGATACCGTGTGCAAACCC
>JAFZGH010000207.1 GCA_017555465.1 Akkermansia sp.
CCACGGAGCCATAGAACCCGGCCTCGCGGATGCGCCGGAGGTGTCTGGCGGCAGTGTCCATTTTCTGGCTCCGGGCTGCTTCATGGAGCAATTCCTCGTGCGAAAAGATATTACCGCCACCAAGTTGGTAAAGCTCCCGGGCGGCCGAGGTGGCGCTTGCCTGGTTGTTCACGCCAGGCAGGAGACGTAATAAGGCCTGTATGTATTGTTTTCGTCTTGTTGCGTGAGCCTGGCGGTTTTCTTTGGCTGCTTCCGCAGATTTCTGTGCGGGCAACAATCCTTTTGTACGTGCTTGTTCAAGCAGGTCGTGCCATTTCTCCTTCAGCGGAGAAGGTTCGAAAATGTTGCAGAATTTCCTTTTAGAAGGGGCGATGATTTCTCTGAAACGCTGACGCTGCGCCGCTGGTTCTCTGGCAGAGTCGCTGTTGATGAGGCCTTCCAGAATGTTGATGTTATGCTGCAGGTCACGCGTGTATTGTTCTTCTTCCCGGGTTAATTCCTCCTCTGTGGGAATGTATTTCCCATCCGTGCAATCCAGCCATATGGAAACACGGAATACCTTGCCATTATTCAGCCATTCCATCTGATGCTGTTCATAATATTTTCCATTCAGAATACCGCATGAGGTTCCGTAGGTCAAATGCTTAAATGCTTCCCCCTTTATAAGGAGGGTGTCCAGCAATGTGTCATCGTGGAATGCTGATTCAAAAAGGCGTGTGATGCTCAGGCCTGCGGGAATGCGCCAGCATGTTTCGGGGGTAAAGCCTGGCCCTCCGGCGAGGTTCTGAATCTCTGGCTCATCTGCCAGGGGAAGTTGCTGGCGCATGAGAGCCTCCAGCTCCTGTGCTGCCTCGCGGGTCAGGGGCTGGGCTTCGTAGGCATCGTGCGGGCGTCCCAGGTATGAGGCTAGAAGTTCTGAGCCATAATAGCGGTGTAGCAGTAGTTCCTGCTGGAGTTTGTTGAGGGTATCTTCCTGTTGAGGTGGGGCATCCTCGTCCAGGAAATCAATGTCAAGCGCAGCGCTGTTCAAATCCCACAGGTAGTCAGCAGCTGCATCGGCGGAGGCCCGGTCCCGAACCTTGCGCAGAACGTCCAGCATGCGTTGCGATTGGAGGAGATACGCGCTGCTGCGTTCCTCCTTGCTCAAGGGTGAATTATTTACCTCCCCATCAGAAGTTGCCGGGCAGTCTGTGGTATCCACCCATATATCCACCTCGTGTTTCTGCTGGCGGTGAAAAATAGCTACGGTGGAGACATGGTAGGTTCTGCCGTTTTGCTTTTCTGTTCTCGCGTCAATGAAAACGGGGGCATTGTTGGCGCCGCCAATCAGTGCTTCCGGGGCGAAATATGATTCACAATTCCTGAACTGCCAGTCCGGGTCATAAGGCTTGGTGAATAGCCATGCTGTTTTGGGGCTGAACCCCGGGCCACCGCTGATTCCCTCCCGGAGTTTTTCCGGTACCAGTGGCAGGGCGCAACGTACGCGGTCTTCCAACTCTGCCAGAATGGCGGGTGTTACCGGTTGCGGCTTCTCAGCTGCGCCTGGTGCATCATCATCCAGTGCTGCGGCCAAGGCATCGGAACCGAAGTAGTGTTCTTTGCGAAGTTTTCCGGTAATTGCTTCGGTTGATTCTTCCTCATCTTCTTCCATGGAGAAGAAGAAGTTTGAATCGCAGTTGATTAACTCCGCCGCGGTATCGGCCGTTTCCTTGTCAGTGATGCTGCTTAGCAATCTGAGTTTTTGCTGAGGAGTCCAGAGCTTCACATCGGCGGCTGGTTCTGCCGCAAGCGTGCAGCTTAGCGTGAAGAGGAGAATCAAAACCCGATGTTTCATGCCTGGCCTCATGTTACGATTTTGCGTTGAATGTGTCAACACCAGTTTGTGGCGCGATAAATAAAAAGCGCCCACCGTCAGGTGGGCGCGGAGAAATGAGCATTTGCTGCCTGGTTTACCTGGCGCGGAGGCGGCCGATGGCGCGGACTACCTCGCCGATGATGAGGACGGGGCAGGTGACGGCGGCGATGGTGAGCCATTCGCAGGCCGTGAGGGGCACGGTGCGGAAGATATCACCACCGAACTGGGTGGCCAGTACCTGGCCGAAGAGGATGATGGCCAGGATGAAGAGGAAGCTGCGGTTGGCAAAGATGCCGTTCACGAAGCTGTTGTTGGTGCCGTAGACGCGGGCGTTGAACAGGTTCCAGAACTGCAGCATCACGAAGCCAGTGAAGAGCAGGGTGACGGAGTGGCGGAAGGCTTCCGGCTCAAGCTCCTGCGAGGGCATGCACTTCACGTAGCTCACCAGGGCGATGATGAAGCCGATGCCGAGGCAGAGAATCCAGCGCCACATGGTGGGGGTGATGATGAAGGCAAACTTGTTGCGCGGCTTCTGCTCCATTACGTCGTCGCTGGGCGGCTCGGAGGCGAGTGCCAGGGCGGCGAAGGTGTCCATGATGAGGTTGACCCAGAGCATCTGCGTGACGGTGAGGGGCAGCTCACAGCCAATGAAGGGCCCGAGGGCGGCAATACCGCAGGCAGCTACGTTTACCGTGAGCTGGAAGACAATGAACTTCTGAATGTTGCGGTAGAGGGAACGGCCCCACTTGATGGCGCGGATGATGGAGGCGAAGGAGTCATCCAGCAGGATGATGTCGGAGGCTTCCTTGGCTACGGAGGTGCCGGTGATGCCCATGGAGAGGCCTACATCGGCGTGGTTGAGGGCGGGGGCGTCGTTCGTGCCATCGCCGGTCACGGCGACCACATGGCCTTTTTCCTGGAGGGCGTTGACGAGGCGCAGTTTGTCCATGGGCTTGGCGCGGGAGAGCACGCGGAGGTCGTTCACGCCGTCGAGCAGCTGCTGCTCGGTGAGCTGGCCGAACTGGTCGCCGGTGAGCACGGCTCCCTGGGGTAGCTCGCCTTCCGGCAGCAGGCCGATTTCGCGGCCAATCTGGCAGGCGGTCTCGAAGTTATCGCCGGTTACAATCTTGATGCCCACGCCGGCCTTGTGGCAGGAGGCCACGGCGGCGGGCACATCCGGGCGCACGGGGTCCTGGATGACGAAGCAACCCAGCCAGGTGAGGCCGGTGCAGGCTTCCTTGACGGCTTCTGCTGAATCAGCGCGGCCTTCCTTGTAGGCCAGGCCGAGCACGCGCATGGCTTTGCGCTGAGCGGTGCGGATGATGGTGAGCACGTCCTCGCGTGCGGCATCGGTGAGCTCGCCGGCATAGCTGGTGCTGCACTTGGAGAGCACGACTTCGGGTGCGCCTTTCAGGAAGATGACTTCCTTGCCCAGCACGGCAGATTTGCCACAGGTGGCCATGAACTTGTTCTGGGTGTGGAAGGGCAGCTGGGAGATGACCTGGAACTGGCTGCGTGCAGCGGCGTAGGAGACGCCTTTGTCATTGAGGTACATGAGCATGGCGCCTTCGGTCACGTTGCCGAGTACCTTGCCCGCTTCATCGAGGTCGGCGGTGGAGTTGGCCGCCACGGCTTCGGTGAGCAGGGGGAAGATGGGGGCGGCGGCTCCCTGTTCGTTCACGCCGGGGAAGTTGGCTTCGCGCACGGTCATGAGGTTCATGGTAAGGGTGCCGGTCTTATCGGAGCAGACGACGGTGGCGGCGCCGATGGTTTCGCAGGCATCCATCTCGCGCACCAGGTTGTTCTGCTTGGCCATCTTGCGCATGCTGTAGGCAAGGCTGAGGGTGACGCTCATGGGCAGGCCTTCGGGCACGGAAACCACGATGAGCGTGATGGCAATCATGAAGTAGGTCAGGATTTTATCTGCAGCGGCCTGGGGCATCCAGGTGGCGGGGTCGGCGGGCAGGATGCCGCTGTAAATGAGGCCACCCAGGGCAAGCCCGAAGATGACGGCGCCGGTGATAAGGCACTTGGCCCAGGCGCCGAAACCGCTCTGCTGCACCCAGGCGGGGGAGGGGATGAGCACCTTCATGTAGCCGAGCAGGTCACGCAGCACGGGATACCAGATTTTCAGCGTGGCGGCGGCAATGCCGGCGATGAGGGCGGCAAAGTAGTACCACTGGCTGGTGGTGAGCACAAACTTGCCCAGCAGCGCATCATGCGCCACGAGGGAGATGAAGAGGAGCATGGCGATGGAGGTGCCCAGCACGTTGATGGCCTGGGAGAGCCCCTCCAGCTGCAGGTTGAGCGGGGATTTGGCGCCGGTTTCCTTGGTGGCGGCTTCGGCTACCTTGCCGATTTCGGTGTGGTCGCCCACCTTGGTGACGCAGATGACGCCGTGGCCATCTGTCACGAGGGTGCTGCGCAGTACCACGTTGCGCGGGTAGGCACCGGGGAGGGTTTCCTCGCCCTCGCCGGGCTGCTTGAGCACGGGCTCGGATTCGCCGGTGAGGGAAGACTGGTTGATGCGAAGGGATGAGGATTCGAGCACCACGCCGTCTGCGGGCACTTCCACGCCGGTTTCAAGGGTGACGATATCGCCCACCACGAGCTCGTTCTTGGGCACCATGGTGTGCTTGCCGTCGCGCAGCACGCGCACGGGGGTGACATCGTTCACCTTGTTGAGGATGTCGAATTCCTTATTGGCGCGGTATTCATTGACAAAACCGACGGTGGTGGCGAGCAGCACGGCGCAGAGAATGCCGATGCTTTCGATGGGGCTGTGTTCGCCCGGGGAAAGGAGCACCGGGATGAAGGAGATGACGGCTGCTGCCAGGAGGATGACGATGAGCGGGTCTGCAAACTTGCGGGCCAGCTCCAGCCACCACGGGTCGCGGCTGGGCGGGGTCATTTCATTGCTGCCATGCTGCTGGCGGCTTTCCTTTACCTGGGCACTGGTGAGGCCGGTGTGGATATCGGTGTAGGTCTTCATAGTTCGGGGTGGGAATTATATGTGTTTGTGCATGAAATTGCAAGACCTAACAAATAAAAAACGCCCGCCGCAGGGGCTCTGCGGCGGGCGGAGAAGTGGGGGGAATGTAGCGCTACAATCAGGATTCGGGCGCGTCACCTGCATCACCGAAGGAAATGCCGATTTCGCGGGCTGCTTCGATGAGCTGGCTCTTGCTGTCCACCAGGTGCAGGGTGCGCACGGCTTCCTCAATGGGCATGGAGACCATGTCGGTGCGGTGCAGGGCCACGGTTTCGCCGAACTTGCCTTCCTCAATGAGGTCGATGGCCTTGGCGCCGCAGCGCACGCCGAGCACGCGGTCGAAGGGAATGGGGGAGCCGCCGCGCTGGGTGTGGCCCAACACGCAGTAACGGGTTTCGATGCCTGTGATGGTTTCCAGCTTGGTGGAGAGGAAGGCGGCAATACCGCCGAGGCGGACTTCGCCCTTGGTCTCTTCATCGAGCGTGAGGAGCTTGCCGCCGATGGTGGCGCCTTCGCTCACCACGATGATGATTTCGCGCTGGCCGAGGGCCTTGGTGAGCTCCACCTTGCGAACCACGTCTTCCAGGGTGAAGGGAATCTCGGGGATGAGAATCACATCTGCACCGCCGGAGATACCGCCGTACAGGGCAATCCAGCCGGCGTGGCGGCCCATGGCTTCCACCACCATGATGCGCTGGTGGGAGTAGGCCGTGGTGCGCAGACGGTCGAGCTGCTTGCTTACCACGGAAACGGCGGTCCAGAAACCGAAGGTGTAGTCGGTGGCACCCAGGTCATTGTCAATGGTCTTGGGCACGCCCACGATGGGCAGGCCGATCTGGCGGAGCTCCTGACCGATGGTCTGGGACCCGTCGCCACCCACCACGATGAGGGCGGAGAGACCGAGGCGTTCCACGGTGGCCTTGCTGCGGGCCAGTACGTCATCCGCAATCTGCATGCGGCCACCCACACCGCTCTTCACGGTGAAGTTACCTTTGTTCACCGTGCCGAGGATGGTGCCGCCGGTGGAGCGGATGTTGAGGCAGCTTTCGGGAGTGAGAATGCGCCAGCGCTCGTTTTCGGGCGTGGAGAGCAGACCCTCAAAGCCATCATAGAAACCATAGACTGTCCACCCGCGGGCGGAGGCGGCGCCCACGGCACCTTCAATCACGGCGTTGAGACCGGGGCAGTCGCCGCCGGCGTTGAGAATACCGATATTCATGAGATTTTAATTGGGGAGTATGATGAATTTTGTTCTATCCTGATAATCGTTAGAGGGCAACCAGGCGTCCCATGCGTTCCAGCCATCGCGCAGGAAACGGGCGGCTTCCTTGTAGCGGGCGTTGGAGGAGGGCATGCCGAGCATGACCACCAGCAGACGCTGCGCAAAGGTGCCTTCCTTGCCTGTGGCGGGGTTGATGCGCTTGACTGATGCCCGGCGGGCGGTGACCATGAGACAGCTGCCGGCGCTGCGGGATTGCCCCGCCTTGAGTCCGTCCACATGGCCGGAGCCGCTGAGCAGCTTGTTGTTGTTGCGGATGGTCTGCTTGCGGACGCCTGAAGCGGAGTGGATGGTGACAATGCAGCCGGTCTGGGCGGTAATGGCCATGAGGTCTGTATCATTGATGGCGTACAGACCCAGCAGGGCCATATCGCGCGCAGAGGACTGGGTGATGACGGCACCGTTGCTGCCTTTGAAGACAGTGGTGGTCATGCCCAGTTTGCGGGCGAGGTTGTTCATCTGGGCGATGAATGCCCCCTCCGGGTTGCCGGAGCTCAGGCTGCTGCCGCAGGCATAGGCCAGGGTGGTGGCGCAGGCACTGTCATCCCACATGAGCGCGGAGTACAGGGCATCCCGCACGGAGATGCTGTCCCCGGCGCGCAGGCGGAGCAGGTTGGTGCGCTGCCATGCTACCGCACCTGCCGGTACGGTGATGAGGCGGTTCATGTCTACCTGGTGTGCCTTGACCCAGTCCATGACCACCACGGCAGTGGCCAGATTGGTCAGCATGCCGATGGGGCGTTTGATGTTGGAGTTGGATGCATAGAGCACGCGCCCGGAATGAACCTCCATGGCAATATAGCTGGGGGTCGTCTTGTCCGGGGTAAGGATGCTCTGGGAGACACACGAGGTAAGCAGACTGCTGACCACGGCCCCTAACGCACAGAGATATGTGAGGGCTTTATTCATTTAGAATCTGCCGACTTGGATTTGCAGCACTTGCGGGCAGGTTTGGAGGCCTTGTCGCCAGTGGCTTTCTTGCGGTCGCAGTGCAGGTCTTCCGGGCTGCGGTCACCAAAGATGATGCCGAGGTCTCGCGCCGTGCTGATAATCTGGCTTTCGGGGTTGACAAAGCGGTGGTGTGCCACGGCTTCTTCAATGGGAACATTGTCGATGTTGAGGCCATTGAGCACCACGGTCTTGCCGAAGTCCTTCTTTTCGATGAGCTTCACGGCTTCCACGCCGAAACGCACGCCGAGAATGCGGTCGAAAGCGCAGGGCGAGCCGCCACGCTGGGTGTGGCCCAGCACGCAGTAGCGGGTTTCAATGCCGGTGCGGTCCTGCAGGATGTGGGAAAGCTTGTTGCCGATGCCACCAAGGCGTTCATCGCCGTTATCCTTGTTGTGCACGGTGACGAGGGTGCCGTTGAGGCGGGCTCCTTCAGCCACAACCACAATGATTTCGCGCTGGCCGGTGGCCTTGCGGGCCTTGATGCATTCAATCACCTTGTCGAGGTCGTACTCGATTTCGGGGATGAGCACCACGTCTGCCGCAGCGGCGATGCCGCCATACAGACCAATCCAGCCGGACATGTCGCCCATGACCTCAATCACCATCATGCGCTGGTGAGCATTGGCCGTGGTGCGGATGCGGTCGATGGATTCCGTAACCACGGAAACGGCACTGTGGAAACCGAATGTGTAGTCGGAGTCGCTGCAGAGGTCGTTGTTGATGGTTTTGGGAATGGAGATAACGGGCAGGCCTTCCTCAGAGAGGAGCTTGGCGGTGCGGGCAGAGCCGCTGCCGCCGATTACGGCCAGAGCCTGGAGACCCAGAGCGTTGATGGTCTTTTTGGCCTTTGCCATCACCTCGCGGTCCACCTGGCGGCGGCCTACCTTGTTGGTGACAACCTTGAAGTTGCCCGTGCTGGTGGTGCCGAGGATGGTGCCGCCGTATGCGCGGATCTTGTGAGTCTTGTTGGGGGTCAGGGTTTCATAACGGCGGCCTCCTGCCACGGGCAGGAGGCCTTCAAATCCGTCATGGAAACCGATAACTCGCCACCCGCGGCGATAGGCGGCGGAAACGTAGCCTTCGATGACTGCGTTGATGCCGGGGCAGTCGCCGCCGGAGTTGAGAATACCGATAATCATGTGATGCTATATGGTTGATTTAGGATTTTGTGGTGGGTGCGGGAATGGCGCCGAGGTAGTGGGCGCAGCACCAGAGGGCGCGCGGGTGGTGGAAGAAGGATTTCCACATGGTGCCCTTGAGGCCGTTGGTGGTGGTGCCGTCCTGGTTGCAGTAGCCGAACCATTCGCCGTGCTCCTTGTCCTGCAGGTGCTCGAAGGACCAGTCGTGGATGCGCTGGTGCCACTCGGCATATTTTTCATCGCCAGTCATGACATAGGCGAGGCAGGTGCCGATGAGGGCTTCGTCATGCGGCCACCAGAACTTCATGTTGTGCCAGTATTCCTGCACCGGCTTGTTGTACACGTCGGTGTAGTAGAGCAGGCCGCCGTATTTCTTGTCCCAGCCGCGGGCGAGCGCCCAGTCAATCATCTTGCAGCCGATTTCGATGAGCTTCTTGTCGCCACCGCGGTAGCGGGCTTCCTCCAGCACGAACCAGCCGCCTTCGATATCGTGGCCGGGGTTGAGCACGCGTTCATCGAAGTGGTCGATGACGGAGCCATCCGGGGCTACGTTTTCCAGCACTGCCTGAATATCCTCGTGCAGGAAAAGACGCTGCAGGTCATCGATGCAGCGGTCAATCCAGGCGGTGTAGACGCCGCCTTCCTCGCCAAGGTAGCGGCGCATTTCCTGGGCGGTGACGAGCATAATCATGCGGCAGCCGAGGTTCTCGCCGGGGCGGTTGCCGGTGCCCTTGGGGTTCATCTTGCCAGGGGTGAAGAAAATATCTGCAAAGACCCCGAACCAGTTGCGGGCGCGCTCGGCGCTGTGGGGGTCGCCGGTGGCGCCGTAATGGGCTGCCCAGGCGATAGCTGCGAAGCATTCGCTGTAGGCGTAGCGTCGCATGCGGATGGGGGTGCCGTCTTCGGTCACGTGGAAGTACATGCGGTTGAGCTTGTGGTCAGCGCATTTTTCTTCCAGGAATTTGAGTGCGCTTTCGGCACATTCCATCCAGAGCGGATTCTTTTCGATGCTGTTGTAGCAGGTCAGAAGCATCCAGGCCATACGACCCTGTGCCCACACGTTCTTATCGGTATCTACCAGGGTGCCGTCTGCGGCGTAGCAGTGGTAGAGCCCCCCGTTCACCTTGTCCAGGGAACGGGGGAACCAGAACGGTGCTACCTCATTGAGCAGCTTGTCTTTGTAGAATTCGCCAAGTGCTTTTGTATCCATGAGGAGGCGGGGGGTGAGGCTTTACTTGTAGATGGCCCAGTCGTAGAAACCGATGGCCTTGAGCTCGCTCTTGAGGGCTTCGAGGGTGGCCTTATCCTGCTTGCCCATGGGGAGGCGGGCCGGGCCGAAGTCAACGCCGGTCCATTCGCTCATGAGGTACTTGCAGCAGCCCATGTAGCCCTTGCCTGCGATGATGTTGATCATGGTGACGGAGAGCTGCTGGAGGCGGCGGGCTTCAGCGAGGTCGCCGGCGTCCACGGCCTTCATGATGTCATCATACAGCTTGGGAGCATAGTTGAAGGAGGAACCTACACCGCCCTTGGCACCGGTGGCATAAGCACCGAGGAACCATTCGTCCACACCCCAGGGAATGTCGTACTTGCCGCCGTCGTAGTTCAGGGCGTCCATGTACAGGGCGAGGTCGGGGTTGGTGAACTTGACACCCACGAAGTTCGGAATCTTCTTGGCGCAGGCTTCAATCATCTTGCAGGGGTTGAAGCCCACGTGGGTGAGCACGGGAATGTCGTAGAAGTAGAAGGGCAGCTCGGGGGCGCCGGAAGCGGCCACCGCCAGGCTGTCTACCAGCAGGTCGATGCTGCCGGGCTTGAAGTAGCAGGGGGAGTTGCTGGCGGTGCCGGTAGCGCCGCACTCAGCAGCATAGGCGGCGAGTTCGCGGCCGTCGTATACGCAGTTGCCACCGGTGTGCACGATGACGTCGATGCCGTACTTCTTGCCAGCCTCGCCCCAGGCGGCCATGTTTTCCTTACGCTCGGTGAGCTGCATGTGGGCGGATTCGCCGGTGGAACCGGTGATGAAAACGGACTTGATGCCCTGGCTGGCCAGGAACTTGGCCTGTGCGTCAACTGCATTGGGGTTGCAGGAGCCATCGGCATTCATCGGAGTGTGGGTTGCGGCGCAGAGCCCGTGGATTTTGAATGTGGTGTTCATAGTCTAAGTGTGTTTGTTTTTTGGGTAAAAAACTGAAGGTCGCAATAAAAAATTGCCCTGTGCTACTTTTAACGCAAAGGGCATGATTTTTCAAGAAGAAACTGCACTTGCAGTGCGATTTGGCTTACTTTTCGGGAAGAACCCGGCGAAAACGCATGCGCAGTTCGTTTTCCGGGCGGTTTCTGGCCTTGTTTTTCTGGCGGATGAAGTCCTGCGC
>JAFZGH010000208.1 GCA_017555465.1 Akkermansia sp.
CGGCGCTTGTGGTAGCTGTCGCGCATCTCCAGCATCGCCTCCACACCATTCTGCAGAGCCTCGATACCCGCCTCCTGCGAAGTAATCGTCGGGCAGATCATCGTGTAGGAATGCACCTTCATCATCTGCTCAATCAGCTCCTTCGGGCCACAGGCATACCCCAGACGCAGGCCGGTCATGGCAAAAGCCTTGGAGAACCCGTGCAGCAGCAGAGTGCGCTCCTTCATGCCCGGCAGCGAGGCAATGGAGGTATGCTCCTCCTCATCATAACGCAGCTCGGAATAAATCTCATCCGTCAGCACGAACAAATCATGCTTGATGCAGATAGCCGCAATCTCCTCCAGCGTCTTGCGCGGCGCAATCGACCCCGTTGGGTTCGTCGGGAAATTCAGCATCAGCACCTTCGTGCGCGGCGTAATCGCCGCCTCCAGCTTCGCCGGATTCAGCGCAAAAAGGTCATCAATACTCGTCTCCACCGGTCGCGGAACACCGTATGCCATCATCACCGTGGGCGCATAGCTCACATAGCACGGCTCGTGGTACAGCACCTCATCCCCAGGATTCAGCAGGCAACGCAGCGCCAGGTCAATCGCCTCGCTCACACCCACCGTGGGCAGAATCTCGCAAAGCGGGTTGTACTCCACATGAAAAAAGTCCTGCACATACGTGCTGATGGCGCGGCGCAAACTCTCCAGCCCATAGTTACTGGTGTACGTCGTGTGCCCGCGCTCCAGCGAGCGGATAGCCGCCTCGCGGATATTCCACGGCGTCACAAAATCCGGCTCACCCACACCCAGGGAAATAATATCCTTACTGCCGGTAGCCAGGTCAAAGAACTCACGGATACCCGAACGCGGCATATCCGTCACCTGCTTGGAAAGCATCTTGCTCCAGTCCATGATCAGGGAATATAGGTAAGGCGTTCCGTCTGCGGCTCCTCGGCAAACATCAGACCATTGTGCTTATACGTCTTGAGGCGGAAATGCGTGGCCGTGGAAATCACACCCTGCATACTGGCCAGGTTCTCGCTCACAAAGCGCGCCACCTCCAGCAGCGTGGGGGCTTCTACCATCACCAGCAGATCATAACCGCCGGAAATCAGATACAAACTGCGCACCTCCTTGAAATGAGCAATGCGCGAAGCCAGGCGATCAAAGCCGCCGCCGCGCTCCGGCGTGCAGCGAACCTCAATAAAAGCTGACACACCCTCCTCATCATCATTCACAATAGCCTGGTAGCCCACAATGCGCCCAGCCTTCTCAAGCGCAGCTCGCTTGGCGGCCACCGTTGCGACATCCAAAGCAAGGCGGTCTGCAATCTGCTGGTCACTCAATCGCGCGTCCGCCTCCAATAATCTGAGAAGGGCATCCTGTGTCATAACTAAGCCAATCATACCATCCCATACCCCTAAGTCAATCCAAATCCGCGTCTTTTTCAAATCTCGCCGCAGGCGAAATTCTCTCGCGGCCTCGCTGCGAAATTATCTCCCGGCGCAGCCGGGAAATTCTCTCTGCGCAGCAGAAATTATCTCTATCTCCCGCGCAGCGGGGGATAGATGATATCCCCACCCTGCTGCGGGGCTGCAAGCCTCGCAAGGAATTTCATCTGCCGCTGCGCGGCAGAGTTAATTTCCCGGCTACGCCGGGAGATAAGTTCTGCCCTGCCGGCCAGAGAGAATTTCGCAACTCTGTTGCGAGAGAATTTCTTTTTGCTGCGCAAAAACAGTGAAGCCCGAGAATCTTTCGATTCTCGGGCTTCATTTACCCTGGCAGCTATCTACTCTCGCGGGA
>JAFZGH010000209.1 GCA_017555465.1 Akkermansia sp.
CATGCTGCTGGTGAGTGTGCTGTGCATGCGCACGGCGTACCGGCGTCTGCATAGCCCGCGTTAAGGGGGGCAGAATGTATTGAGTTTGCTGTGCCGGGGTGGCGCAGAGGGGTTATCTAAATTGTATCGAATGGCAGGCGGGG
Source organism: Akkermansia sp. (assembly GCA_017555465.1). Classification (GTDB taxonomy): domain Bacteria; phylum Verrucomicrobiota; class Verrucomicrobiia; order Verrucomicrobiales; family Akkermansiaceae; genus Akkermansia. Next base: position 144 of record JAFZGH010000209.1, read on the forward strand.
GCGTTAGTATCTGCCCTGCATGCGTAGGATTGTAAGGAAGGCGGGTAGTTCGCTGAAGGGGATTTTTGAGACTCTCTGGAATTATCTGGGGAGTTTGTCAGCTGTGAGTTTGTTTGCAGCGGTGCTGGGGCTGGGCATTTTTCATGCGGTGGTGAAGGATGCCGAGCCGCGTGTGCGTTGTTTTGCCGGGGTATGCAACCGGTCGGGCGCTGTCCCGCCGGAGGGATTGGTTCCTCTGGGGCTGGGGGATGCTGAGGGGGTACCGCATGTGCGGCTGGAGTATGGACCCGATGGTTTGTTGCGCCGCATGCGTTATGTGAACGAAGCGGGATATGCAGCGCCCCTGCCGGGGAGTCTGGTGGCGGAGCAGCGTTTGAGCTACAGTGCAGGGGAGGAACCCCGCCTGGTCAGCAAGGAAAACTTCGGGGTGACCGGGCGTGTGGTGGAGGATGCGCAGGGGGTAGCTGTGAGTGTGTTTGAGTATGATTCCGCCGGACGGTTGGTGCGCTCATTGTTCCTGGATGATGCCCGGCGTCCGGTGAGCCCGCAATTTCCGGGATATGCGGAGTTCAGGGCTGAGTATGATGCGCTGGGCCGGCCGTTGGTGTTGCGGTATATTGGGGTGGATGGCAAGGAAGTGCGGAACGCTGCGGGGGAGCAGAGGGTGTGTTTTGAGTATGGGGAGGATGGGAGTGTAACGCGGCGCAACTGGGTGGAAGGGCGTCTGACGGCGAATGCGCAGGGGGTGGCAGTGGAGGTGTTACGTCCTTGCGAGGGCGGTACCTGCCGCAGCTGGTATGATGCAGAGGAAAAGCCTGTGGTGAATGAGCAGGTGGGAGCAGCGGCGATGCGGCACGAGTTGGTGCCAGCGGCCGGAGTTGTGCGGCGCCAGTTCCTGGATGTGGCGGGGCAGCCATGCGCGGCGCAGCGTTGTTGCGCGGAGCATATGTCGCGCTGCAACCACGCTGGTCATCCGGTGTGGGAATGTTTTGCCGCGGCTGATGGTATGCCGGTTAACCACCCGGTTCATGGTTATGCGGAGCGAGTGTGTGAATACGGAGCAGATGGCGAGCTGCAGCGTGAATATTTCTGGGATGCACGGGGAAATCCCGCAACAGTGTGCGAGACCCGCCATGTGCCGACGTCGGCGGGACATTACGCGCTCAGCCTGCATGCGGATGGCTGCACAGAGGTGCAGCCAAAGTAATTGGCTGGTGTTGCTTTTGGGTTGAAAACGGGGCTGCGCGGGTGTAGGATAGAGGGCATGAGCGATTGTTCTCTTATCATGCTGGGTACGGGTAATGCGGCGGTCACGCGTTGCTATAATACATGCTTTGCGCTGCGGAACGGGTTGCAGTATTTTCTGACGGATGGCGGTGGCGGTAATGGTATCCTGGCGCGTCTGGAACAGGCGCAGATCCCGCTGGCAGGTATTCATGAGATTTTCCTGACGCACACTCACACCGACCACATCTTCGGTGTGGTGTGGGTGGTGCGTATGATTGCCCAGGCGATGAACGCCGGCAAGTACGCCGGTGCGCTTCGTGTGTTTGGCCATGCCGAAGGTCTGCAGACACTGGAGATGATTTGCCGCGGCACGCTGCCGGGCAAGGTGACGGCGCACTTCGGCAAGGATGTTCTGTTTGTCCCGTTGCAGGACGGTGAGCCTTTCTCCGCGGCAGGCATGCAGGGGGTGGCTTTTGATATCGGTTCCACCAAAGCGAAGCAATTCGGGTATAGTCTCCAGCTGCCGGATGGGCAGAGCTTCGTCTGCCTGGGGGATGAGCCGTACAATGAGAAGAATGAGTCGTACGCCCGCCAGGCCGATTGGTTGCTTTGCGAGTCCTTTTGCCTCATGGCCGATGCCGCCCGCTTCAAACCGTATGAAAAGCATCATAGCACGGCGCAGGATGCCGGACGCCTGGCTGCTGGTCTGGGGGTGAAGCATCTGGTGCTCTACCACACCGAGGATGCTACGCTGCCGGTGCGCCGTGTTTCCTACGCCGCAGAGGCTGCGGAGTGCTTCTCTGGCCCGGTTCTGGTGCCTGATGATGGAGAAATCATCAATCTTGGCTGATTTTGCCTTTTTGCTCTATTTTTTATAAAAGCTGCAAGTTGCACACTTGCAGCTTTTTATGTCGGAAAATACCCCGAAAACAGCTATTCTGGCGGCCGTGGAGCATGCGTTCGCGGGTATTGGTAGGGGGATTTTGGCGTCAGATGCCTGTTTTTCGGGTGAAATATGTCAGATAGGTGTTTAACCACCCGGCGGGCGAGCGCCGGCGGAGAGGTGAACTCCGGGGTGCCGGAAGTCTTATATGTGCCATGGTGTATGAAAAGACTGGGGAAGTGAGCGGAGTGCTGGTGAAACGTATGCTATACAGGATTATAACAATAAGACAGCAAGAAATATACGAATATTAGAACACCGGGTGTAATGCCACCGCGGAATGACTGTTTTCAGGGTGAAAAAGAGACAGAAAAGCGCGGAAAAACGGGTGTCAGAACACCTGTTTTGATGTGTGTCAGCAGGGGTGTTTGGGGTTGATGCAGTGCGGTGTATGTGGTACTGTGAGCAGCACACAATCCTGACCGAAAATATGGCCCCCGTGAAGAGAGATGCAAGCAAGCGCCCGGTAACATTCTGGCTGAATGCAGAGCTGCATGCCAAGTTTGCGCACCTGGTGAAAGAGCGAGGCGACAGCATGTCTGAGCTGCTTACGCGATTCATCGAAGAAGTGACCAAGACCGTGCAGCTGGACCCGAAGGAAGCCGCAGAGCTGGATAATTGGTTCCGCAGCCGCGGGCTGCGATGATGTAATCGGAGCTTGTCAAACGGGCGAAAATATAGCATGCTTTCCGCTGCCATGTCAGAGCAACAGAATCAGAGTGCACGCAAGCCTTCGTGGCTGAAAGTAAAATTGCCGAAGGGCAGGGTGTTCAAGGATGTTCAGCACCTCATCAAGGATAATGGTCTGGTGACCGTGTGTGAGGAGGCCATGTGCCCGAACCGCGGTGAGTGCTGGAGCCACGGCACTGCTACCTTCATGGCCTGCGGCGATGTGTGCACCCGTGCCTGCGGGTTCTGTGCCACCCGCACCGCGAAGCCCAAGCCGCTCGACCCGGAGGAGCCTCGCAAGATTGCCGAGAGCGTGGCTCACATGAATCTGAACCACGCCGTGGTGACCATGGTGACGCGCGATGACCTGGCCGATGGCGGCGCTGCCCACATTGCCGAAATCATCTGCCGCATCCGTGAGCTGAGCCCTCAGACCGTGCTGGAGGTGCTTACTTCTGATTTCCGGGGAAATGAGGAAGCGCTTGCCATGGTGATGGATGCCGCACCGCATATTTTTAACCACAACCTGGAGACCGTGGAGCGTCTTTCGCCCATGGTGCGTTTCCGCGCGAAGTACCGCCTCTCCCTGCACATGCTGAAGCGCGCGCTGGAGATGGCCCCCGGGCGCGTGGTGACCAAGAGCGGTATCATGCTTGGCCTGGGTGAAACCCGCGAGGAAATAGAGCGCACCATGGATGACCTGCGCGAGCATGGCGTGACCGTGCTCACCATGGGGCAGTATCTGCGCCCCTCTCCCCGCCACTTGCCGGTCATCGACTACATCCGCCCCGAGGTGTTCGATGAGCTGCGCGAGGTCGCCCTTGCCAAGGGCTTCCGCCACGTGGCCAGTGGTCCGTTGATTCGCTCCTCCCACCATGATGCAGCCTTCCGCCCGGAGCTGGATATCATGGAAGCCATGAATGCCTACCTGGCGGGGAGGAAGTGATAACCTGACAAGGTTTTTTTGCACTGCGCAGCGAAGTTTCGTTGCGCGGTGTTTTTTTGGGGGGGGATAAGTTCCCGGTATGAGCCGGGAGATAAGTTCGCCCTGGCGGGCGAGATAATTTCCGCTGTGCGGAGAGAATTTCCCACCGTTGGCGGGAGATAAAATTTCCCTTGCCTGGCGGCTGCGGGAAATTTTGCTGTACAAGCGTGCGGAAAACAAGTAAAATCAGCGCGTGGCGGCGTATAGGCCTTGCCACAGTAACGATACAACCAGTGTACCACAATGGCTGAAGAAAGCACGATGAACCCCATGGAAGCCCTTGAGGCTTTGTACGGAAGCGATACCTTTGGTATCAAGACCATGGAGAAGTACCTCTCCAAGAGCGCTTTCAAGAAGATGATGCAAACCATCCAGAAGGGTGGCAAGCTCGATATGAGCATTGCGGATGAAGTGGCGCAGGCCATGAAGGTGTGGGCTCTTTCCAAGGGGGCTACGCACTATACGCACTGGTTCCAGCCGCTTTCCGATGCCACGGCAGAAAAGCATGATTCCTTTGTGGAGCCGGATGGCAAGGGCGGTATGATTTTTGAGTTCACCGGCAAGAATCTCATCCAGGCCGAGCCGGATGCCTCCTCCTTCCCCAGCGGTGGTATCCGCGCTACGTTCGAGGCCCGCGGTTACACCGCCTGGGACCCCACCAGCCCGGCCTTCATCAAGCGCACGGCCAACACGGTGACACTCTGCATCCCCACTGCCTTCTGCTCGTACACCGGCGAAGCGCTGGACAAGAAGACCCCGCTGCTGCGTTCTATGGCTGCGGTAGGGGCGCAGACCAAGCGTGTGCTCGCCTGCTTCGGCATTGAACCTTCCACGGTGGAAACCAATCTGGGTGCCGAGCAGGAATACTTCCTCATCGACCGCGATTTGTACATCCAGCGTCCCGACCTCATCGAGACCGGCCGCACGCTCTTCGGTTGCCTGCCGCCCAAGCACCAGCAGATGGAGGACCATTACTTCGGCTCCATCAAGGAGCGTGTGCTGGAGTTCATGACCTCGGTGGACCACGCGCTGTGGGCGCTGGGCGTGCCGTCCAAGACGCGCCACAACGAAGCCGCCCCCGGTCAATTTGAAATCTGCCCGCTTTTCGAGCCCTGCAACGTGGCCGTGGACCACAACGTGCTCATCATGGATATCCTGGAGCGCCAGGCCCTCAAGTTCAACCTGGTGTGCCTGCTGCACGAGAAGCCGTACAGCTCGGTGAACGGCAGCGGTAAGCACAATAACTGGTCGCTTTCCACGCCGGAGCTTGGTTCCTTGTTCTCCCCGGGCAAGACCCCGCACAGCAATGTACTCTTCCTCACCTTCCTGGCCAGCGTGATTCAGTGCATCGACCGCCACGCCGACCTGCTGCGCGCCTCTATCTCCAAGGCTGGTAACGACCACCGCCTGGGCGCAGCCGAAGCTCCGCCCGCCATCATGAGCATCTTCCTGGGCGATGAGCTCACCGATATCGTGGAGCAGATTATGCACGGCGGCGCCAAGTCTTCCTGCGCCAAGACCACCATGGAGCTGGGGGTGGATACCCTGCCGGAGCTGCCCAAGGATACCACAGACCGCAACCGTACCTCTCCCTTTGCCTTCACGGGTAACAAGTTCGAGTTCCGCGGCGTCGGTTCCTCCCAGACCTGCGCCTGGCCCATGACCGTGCTCAACACCATCATGGCTGAATCGCTGGATGAAGTGGCCACCCGCCTGGAGCCCGTGGCCGGCACCCCCGCATTCAAGGATGAGGTGAAGAAGCTCATTGCTGAGATGATTACCGCCCACAGCCGCATCATCTTCAACGGTAACGGATATTCCGACGAGTGGGTGGAAGAGGCAGAGCGCCGCGGCCTGCCGAATATCAAGTCTACGCCGGAGGCGCTGGAAGTGCTTTCCCGCCCGGATACGCTCGAGCTCATGGCTAAGTACGGCGTGCTTTCCAATGCCGAGCTGCTGGCCCGCAAGGAAATCCAGATTGAGAACTACGAAAAACTCATCGACATCGAGGCCAAGACCTGCCTCAATATGCTCGAAACCATCTACATGCCCGCCGTGGCAGAGCAGATGACCCAGATTTGCAACACCGTGGCCTCCATCCAGGCTGCCGGTATCAATGCCGGGCTCAAGGCCGCCACCGGCAAGGCCGAGGCCGTGGGTGCGCTCTATGACCTGCTGCCCGACCGCATTGCCGACCTTTCTGCCGCCATTGAGGAAGGCAACCCGGCGCACATGCGCTCTGCCATGGTTGCCGCCCGCGAGGTGGTGGATAAGCTCGAAACCATGGTGGATGCGGACCTCTGGCCCGTACCCACTTATGCAGAGATGCTGAATATCCACAGCAAGTAAAGAAGATTCAGCGAGGGTCCCGGTCTGCGCTTACCCGCAGACCGGGACTTTTTTTTTGTGCTTTTTTTGTTGCTGACTTTCCTGCTTGCCATCGCAGGCAAAATGCGTTAAAATGCGTGGGCGTAGCATATCACTATCATGGCACACGAAACAGCATTCCTGGGTGCGAGCACGGTTTTCGGCAAATATTGGACGAAACGC
>JAFZGH010000210.1 GCA_017555465.1 Akkermansia sp.
AAAGCACACTGTGCTTTCCAGCATCATCCGTGCAGCATGGTGAACCATGGTCACTTGACGAGGTCGCGGGTATGAGAGACCCGGGCGCGTAGTAACAAAAAAAGACACACCGTGAAGGTGTGGAGGGGAGGGGTAGAGTTCGTTCCTGACGGAACGAAAGAAAGCCCCCGACGGCTGTAAGGGGGCTTGGACAAACGCGCAGCGTTTGCCCCGCAGGGGTGAGCTGCCGGAGTGGCGGCAGCGAATCAACCCGCGTCCGCCCCCCGGCCCCTTGCTGGCGCAAGGGGTAAACCTGCCCAGAGGTGTCTGGGCAGGCCGGGGGCTGGAAAGCACACTGTGCTTTCCAGCCTCATCCGTGCAGCATGGTGAACCATGGTCACTTGACGAGGTCGCGGGTATGAGAGACCCGGGCGCGTAGTAACAAAAAAAAGACACACCGTGAAGGTGTGTCTTTTTTTGTTAAACGAAGCGGACGGGGCTCGAACCCGCGACCTCAGCCGTGACAGGGCTGCGCTCTAACCAAACTGAGCTACCGCTCCGTCGGATGTACCGATTCACCACTTTTCAGCGGGAACGGGCGCATTATACAGATGCACCCGCACCAATGCAAGCCTTTTTTGAGAAAATTCTTGCATGCGGGCGTGAAATGGGTAGAATGACGGTGTTGAATTTGACGCAAAACGATGAAACGCAAGGAGATTGAGCAGATGCAGGCGGCGGGGCTGATTACGCCTGAGCAGGCGGTGGCGATTGCCGGGCATTTTCAGTTGCATGCTAACCGCGGGCAGCAGTATGTGGTGCGGGTGATGTCCGCTCTGGCCGGGGCGTTGATTCTGGGTGGCATTATTATGCTGATTTCGGCGAACTGGGAGCTGATTCCGGATGTGGTGAAGATGTCGGTGGCGATGCTGTTGCTGCTGGGGGGCTGGTTGGTGTGGCTGCGCATGCGGGGAAATCATCCTTATGTGGCGGAGGTCTTTGCCTTGATTGGTGGTGGCATGTGGCTGGGGTGCATTGCGCTGTATGGGCAGATATTCCAGTTGCAGAATCCCTTTGCCGAGGGGTGTTTGTTGTTCTTCCTGGGGGTGGTTGCGATTCCGTTTATTGTGCGTTCGCAGGTGCTGATGCTGGTGGTTGCGGTGACGAGTTGTGTGCTGCTGGGGGCTCTGGCAGATAACCGGGAAACGTGGTTGAGCCTGGCTGAGTGGCTGCATGATGATTCGGCCATTGTGGCGGCCATGGGGCTGCTGTTCCTGCTGTGGTGGGTGTTGGCAGAGTACTGGCGCGGTGCAAAGGGCTTTTGCCGTTATTATGCGTGGCTGGGGAATCTGGCGTTGCTCAGTTACCTCTGGATGGTGCAGGTGCCGCTTTTCTACCAGGGGGTGAGCACGGTCGAGACGGGGGCGGTGGTGCCCTTGCTGCTGGTGGCGATTCCTGTGCTGCTGGCGGTGGCGCGCCCGCGGGGGCATGAGTGGCGTTACTGGTGGCTTGTGCTGCTGCTGCTCTCGCTGCCGCTGCCCGTGGGCTATTGGTGCAAAGCTGAGCTGCTGGGGGTGCTGTGTGGCTTTGGCATGGGGGGCGGGCTGATGTATGCGGGTTCCTGCGCCAAACGGGTGGATTGGGTGAATTTTGGTGCGATGGTGGTGCTGCTGGCTGGCATTGCGTTGGTTGCGAATGTGCTGGATTCGCTGTCGGGTTCCGGGCTGGTGCTGATTGTTGCAGGCCTGGTGATGCTGGGGCTGGTGTGGCTGCTGGAAAAGCAGCGCCGCGTGCTGGCAAAATCCATCAGGGAAGGTAAATAAGGAACTTTCTGAGTATATGAAAACAGATAAGCGTTTGGTTGTGTTGTTTGCGGTGGTGGCGGCCCAGCTGGTCTGGCTGGCGTGGAATTATGTGGACCGCACGCGCGAGCTGGCCATTGCGCCGGGCTTACTGATTGACTGTACGGATTATGACCCGCGAGATTTGTTCCGCGGGGATTATGTGAGCCTGTCTGTTACGCAATCTGTGCCGCTGAATAAGGCGGGCAAATCGATTCACTGGGATGGGCTTTTCTGTAAGCAGGTGAATACCCACTATGAGTGGGATGCTGATAAGAAAGAGCACAAGGAGTACCAGGTGGTGAATCCCCTGCCGGAGCGCGCTCCTCAGATGGAAGACTCCCTGGCGCTGCAGGATAATACCCAGGCGACGCCGGTGGCGGTGTTCTGGCGGAAGGATGCCGGGGGTATCTGCCATGTGGCGCGTTTTGAAAAGCCGGGTTCCACAGCCGATGCTGCGGCGGCAGATGAAACACGCTGCAAGATGTGGATGAACGTGCGCTTCTGGACCCGGAAGCTGGCGGAGAACCAGTGGGAACGCGAGGTTGTGGTCTCGCTTTCGTTCTTTGCCCGTAGGTGGCAGAACCTCCACTTCTATGTGGAGGAGGGGACGGGCGATTTACGCCACATCTGGATGAATGAACTGGGTGAAAAATTGGATTCGTTCCCCGCAGACCGCATTCGCCGCACGGTCGATGTAGCTATCCGCGAGCAAGCTGCCCCTGTGCCGCGCATGCTGTATCTCAACGGCGTTCCTTATCCCGAGGCGGTGGAGCAGATTCGCAACCGCACCTTCAAATGGCTGGATGCCCCGGTGGAGCAGGGCGAGAGATAATATCGCGTTTTGATGGTCTGGTATGGCGTTCGGTAAATAACTGGCTGATAAATGGGAGTTTGGAGGACACAGCATGGTTGAACGTGCACACATTTCTGATATTGCGTCATTGACAGCATTAAGATTGGAATTCTTGCAAGAAGACTGCGGCGAATTGAGTGGAGAAATCAAAAGTAAGCTCATAGAAGCCTTGCCTGCTTACTTTGAAAAGAATCTTAACCATAACATTTTCTGCTACCTGATAAGAGAAATGGAGGAAGTCGTTGCCTGTGCATTCTTGCTAATAGTTGAAAAACCTGCAAATCCGATGTTCTTAACAGGCAGAACTGGAACTGTGCTTAACGTATACACGAAACCGATATGCCGGCATAAGGGGTATGCAAAAGCGATAATGAAAACGCTGCTACAGGATGCAGTTGAACTGAAATTGAGTTTTGTGGAGCTTGAATCTACAGAGGCTGGATATGATTTGTATAAATCCATTGGTTTTACGGATGATGTACCAAAGTACCATTCTATGAAATGGTACAACGTATAGTGAAAGTCCAATTTGTCAGTCTGGTTATTCACCAGAGGTCATGCCAATTATTTCCCCTTCCGTAGACTGCATTTTTGGAAAAATGTGAAAAAATGCCCCGAAAAAGCTCAAAAAATGTGAAAAAGTATGGGTGAAAACCACAAAAAATGTGAAACTGATTGACTTTTGCATTGCCTTTTAGTAATTTATGCGATATGAGCGATTTTGTACAGACTGAGGGGTATCTGAAGCGAAAGATAGATGCTTTTCTGGATGCATGGAAAGCAGACATAGGGCACAAGCCTCTTATTGTGAGAGGGGCCAGGCAAGTGGGAAAAACAGAGGCAATCATGCAGTTTGCCTTGCGCCAATATGAAAATGTAGTTTACGTGAATTTTGTGGAGTCTCCTCATTACAAGGGAATAAACGAAGAGGGGTATGCCGTGGGCGATATTGTACGGATTTTGTCGCGCATGAATCCGGATTTTCGATTCGAGAAGGGAAACACGCTTATTTTTTTCGATGAGGTGCAGGAGTTTCCGGAGATAACAACAGCGCTTAAATTTTTCCATATCGATGGACGTTTTGACGTGATATGCAGCGGGTCGTTACTTGGGGTGCAATATTCACGCATCGAAAGCCACAGCGTGGGATATAAACAGGATTACGAGATGCGTTCTTTTGACTTTGAGGAGTATCTGTGGGCTCGTGGGTATCAGGATGACGTGGTGGAGGATATGCTGGCTCACTTGCTTCATGAAGAGCCTTTCAGCAATGCAGAGTTGGAACGTTACTTTTCATTGTTCCTTGATTACGTCATTTTAGGCGGTATGCCAGCCGTAATCAGAGAATTTGTCCAAAGAGGGACATTTGAGGCTGTGTCTGACATTCAGAAGCAGTTACTTCGTGATTATCGCGAGGATATCCGTAAATATGCGTCCGGGTTGGACAAAGCAAAAATCCTTGCTGTGTTTAATCATGTGCCTCCCCAGCTGGCAAAGGAAAATAAGAAGTTTCAGATGACAAAAATTGCGAAGAATGCCCGTTCTCGCGATTATCTGGGATGTGTGGAATGGTTGCTTGATTCCGGCTTGCTATCAATTTGTTACTGCTTGCATAATCCGGAGTTGCCGTTAAAAGGAAACTACGATCCGTCTAAGTATAAGCTGTACGTGGCAGATACCGGGTTGCTGTTGGCTATGCTGGATGAGGAGTCTCGGGATGATTTGCTGCGTAATAAAAATCTGGGTATATATAAAGGTGCGCTCTATGAGAATTTTGTAGCAGAAGCTTTATCCAAGAGTGGGTATGAGTTGTTCTATTATAGAAAGGATGATTCAACTCTGGAGATGGACTTTTTTGTGCGAACTGCGGATGACTTGATACCTGTAGAGGTGAAGGCGGGCAATACTGTGTCCAAATCGTTACGCAAGCTGGTAGAGTCTGATAAATATGATGCCATACATACCGGTATAAAATTGGCGAGAGCGAACATAGGTCGTTCTGATGCTTTCCTGACGATTCCTTATTTCTGTGCCTTTTTGTTGAGACGGTATTTGAAAGCAAGAACAGAAATTTAAGGCCGCATTTTGGATTTCCCTGATAAAGATTAGAGAAACTCCCGCGGCGCGGTAGCGGGCAGGGCGTACATGAAGCGTGCGCCGTAGAATTTGTTGGTCACGCGGGAGTCCAGGATGGTGACGATGCCGGTATCCGTCCTGGAGCGGATGAGACGCCCGATGCCTTGGCGGAATTTGAGCACGGCTTCGGGCAGGGAGTAGTCGCGGAAGGCGTTTCCGCCGCGGGCGGTGATGTCTTCGATGCGGGCTTCTACCAGAGGGTTGCCGGGGGATTCAAAGGGGATTTTGGTGACAATGACGTTGGAGAGCGCCTCGCCGGGCACATCCACGCCAGTCCAGAAGCTGTCTGTGCCCAGCAGCACGCTGCCGATGTTTTCGCGGAAGCTATGCACCATCTGGCTGCGGTTGAGCTCATCTCCCTGCACGAGGAGCGGCCAGCCGCGCTCCTGGCAGAAGGGGCGCAGGCGGGCGGCCATGGCACGCAGCAGATTGTAGCTGGTGAAGAGAACGAAGGCGCGTCCCTGCGATTCATCCAGCGAGCGCATAATCCAGTCAGCCAGGGCGGGGAGGTATTCCTCATCTTCGCTGGCGGGTGGGGGCGGGGGCATGCTGCGCGCCACGATGATGCGCATCTGCTTCTCGAAATCGAAGGGGCTGCCA
>JAFZGH010000211.1 GCA_017555465.1 Akkermansia sp.
CATGAATGGCCTGCAGGTGGAGAACAACGGCTGCGTGACCAAAGTGGCGCTCGGCGTTGATGGCTCGCAGAAGACCATTGACGACGCCATTGCCGCCGGCGCAGACCTGCTGGTGCTGCACCACGGCATCTTCTGGTGCGGGCTGCAACCCGTCAAGGGATGGTGGAAGCAGAAGATTGCTGCCTGCCTGAACAACAACCTGGCCATCTACTCCGCGCACCTGCCGCTGGATCTGCACCCCACACTGGGCAACAACGCTGGCATCGCCCGCGCGCTGGAGCTCCAGGAGGTGCAGCCGGAGGTGGATTACCACGGCACACTCATCGGGCTTTCGGGCTACTTCCCGGGCACCGTTGCCGAGCTGCGCACGAAATACGCCGAAATCACCGGTGCAGAAATCACCGGGGTGGTGCACGATGCCACCCTGCCCGCCGGGCGCATCGCGCTGTGCAGCGGTGGCGGCGGCGAGGAGATTTACCAGATGCACGCCAAGGGCTACGGTACCTACCTCACCGGCGAGGAAAACCACTGGGTGAGCAATGCCGCCCGCGACATGGGCGTCAACATCCTCTTTGCTGGCCATTACGCCACCGAAACATTCGGCGTACGCTCCCTGGGCAAACTGCTGGAAGAACGGTTCGGCCTGCCCACGGTATTCATCGATAACCCCACCGGCATGTAACATGCTCATCATTGTAGAAGACCAGCTCGGCACACGACTCGACCAGTATCTGGCAGCCCAGCTGCCGGAGCTTTCCCGCGCACGCATCCAGGCACTCATCAAGGACGGGGAAATCACCGTCAATGGCAAAGCAACTAAAGCCAAAACACCGGTAGAGCGCAACATGCGTATCGAGGTGAGCATCCCTGAACCGGAACCCGCCGAAGCCCAGCCGCAGGATATTCCGATTTCTGTCCTCTTTGAGGACAAGCACGTCATCGTCATCGATAAGGAAAGCGGCATGGTAGTACACCCCGCCGCAGGCAACCCGGACGGCACGCTGGTAAACGCCGTCCTCTTCCATTGCGGTGATTTGTCCGGCATCGGCGGCGTGGAGCGCCCCGGCATCGTGCACCGTCTCGACAAGGACACCAGCGGCTGCATCGTGGTGGCAAAAAATGACCAGGCGCACCTCTCCCTCACCACCCAGTTTGCCGAGCGAGATACCGGTAAAATCTACCTGGCCGTCGTCCAGGGCTGCCCGAAGGAAAAGAAAGGCACCGTCTTCACTAACATCGGGCGTCACCCGGTCAACCGTCTCAAAATGGCGGTGGTCAACCCCGGGAGCGGCAAACCCGCCATCACCGACTGGGAGGTGCTGCACTACGACGCCGCCACCGATTCCTCGCTCGTCATGTGTACCCTGCACACCGGCCGCACCCACCAGATTCGCGTGCACATGCTGCACCTGGGGCACCCCCTCATCGGCGACCCCATCTATGCGCACCCTCAGCGGCAGAAAGCGAAGCCCGGGCGTCTCATGCTGCACGCATGGCGACTGGCGTTCAACCACCCGGCAGACGGGCGCCGCATCGCCATACAATCCCCCATACCCGCTGAGTATACCCCCTGGCTCATCGGTCACGACCTGCCGGAGTGGGAGGAACAACGCACGAATTAACCATGCGGCTCAGCATGCACAGCAACGCCGAGGCTGGCGTGCTCCTCATCGAGTTCGATGCGGAGGGCCGCGAGCAGCTGCTCCGGGATATTGAGCGCACCATGGCGGAACAGGACCACGAGTTCGGCATGCTAGGTGACAGGCTCACCGCGGATGAACCACGCGGCGGCGACTGGAAGCTCAACGATTTCTACAATATCGTCTGGAATCACGATGAAGATGCCCCGCTGCATGTGGACGACAGCGTTTATATTTCAGGCGGCAAGAGAGCCCTCATGGATTTATACAACCGCATCCGTCTGCTGCCTGCCGGATGCAGGGAACTGGAACTTGCCGCCGTACATTACACGCCCCGCCGGAAGCGTTTCCGATTCTCCTGGCTTCTGGGCGGTATTCTCAGTTTCTTCTTCCTGATTCCCACAGCCGATCGATTCTTCGTGGCAGCCTTCAGCGGGAACGACAACTACTGGTTCCAGATGTGGTGCTACCTTGTCATTACCCTTGCCGTACTGCCCATGCCGCGGCTCATCACCCTGCGCAGCATCTGGAGCACGTGGTTCAACGCCGCACTGGGGCTGGTAAGCGCCGGGGCCCTCATGCTGCTGAATCAGGAAGTATTCGGCGCGCCGAGCAACTATTTCTTCCTTCCGCCCCTTGCGTGCCACATACTGCTTTGTCTTTTTGCCACCCTGTTTGCCGCAACAGCCCTCTGCGCCTTCTTCCGGCGCGGGCTGAGGCGCGCCACGCCCACCGAGCAGAACAAGCTGAAACAGAGCGGCAAACTCCTTTTCATCCCGCTTCTTAACGCAGCCATCGCCATGGCGCTGATGCTCGGCGCGGTGATGCATGCCGTCCGCCATTGCGAGGGGTATGAATCCCCTGCCTTCTGGCACCACATCGTCATCTACATCATGTTCTTTGCCGCCGTCACCCAGCCGCTCTGGCTGCTGGCGGAAGTGATGGCACCAGGGCGGCTCCGGAAAATATGCTTTCTCCTTTCGGGGCTCCTGTTGATTCCCGGGCTGCTCGTTTCAGCACCAGTTTACCTGTGCGATACCGGCATCATCGGCATTGATTCCTACGCTCTGCGCCTGCCTCTGGCGCTCCTGTTCCTCCTTGCCGCAAGCGGCATCTTCTTCTACCTGCGCAAACGCATATCAGACAAGGACTGACGGCATTTCCCCTCCTTAATGCACCACGAGATTGCTGATGGAATACCACAGGAGGATATGCGCCAG
>JAFZGH010000212.1 GCA_017555465.1 Akkermansia sp.
ACGTGGTGGATTCCCTGATTTCTGCCAGCTCGCTGACCGGTAATCTTACGTTCAACATCGAGGAAAGCCTGCTGACCAACGGCATTGCGTCCAGCCAGAACAAGAGCGTGACCCTGCTGACGCTGGATACTGCCCTTACGGATGAGCAATCCGTGCTTCTGGGAGCTTTCGCAGAAGGTGGTGCTGCTGCACTGAAGCAGGCAAGCTCTGACGGCCGCTATGAATATACCCTGCGTTGGAGTACCGTTGAGGGCAAGCAGGTGCTGACGCTGACGGCGGAACCCGGTGCCCGTACTGTCATCTGGGATGGCAGTGGCACGGTTGCAGAAGGCAGCACAGCAGGCACGGATGCTACACTGTGGTCCAATGATGATAACTGGAGCTCTCCGGAGGGGGTAGGGGCTGGTGCGCCCACTGCGGATTCTACGGTGCTGATTTCTGGCGGTGAGGGTTCTTCCCGTATCGATGTCAAGGATGCGCAGGTACAGATTGCCAACCTCACTGTAGAGGACTGGAATGGCAAACAGACCGCCCTTATCGGCACCACGACAGATGCTGGCACCCTGACGATTGATAAGAATCTGACGGTGAACAGCGGTGGCCTGGACCTTGCGCTGGCTACCACAGTCAAGGGCGATGTGGTGGTGAAGGCTACAGATGACCGCGTGCCTAATACCCTGACTATTGAGAGTGCGGGAACCGAGGTTCTCGGTAGACTGACCAATGGTGGTAAGCTTACCGTGAGAGATGCTGCCGGCATGGCAGTGGCAGGCGCTGTGACCAACAGTGGTGCAATTGAGACTGACGGTACGTTTACTGTGGGCACGGCAGAGCAGACTGCCCCCGCAGGCGTGGAGAACAGTGGTACTGTTGCCGTGTATGGTGGTACAACGACCGTGTATGGCAGCGTAACCAATGCCAGCGCTGAAGGCGCTTCCACTGCAGCTGCAATCAAAGTGGAAGGCGGCAAACTGGACATCAAGGGCTCTCTGGCCAACACCGGTATTATGGATGTGAGCGGTGGCACGGTGACCATCGGCGGCAACATGTCCAACACGGGTGCAGGTATTCCTGAACCGGCAGAGGGTGCGGCCAAGGCTCCCGGCCTGGATATCAGCGGTGGTACAGTTGCCATCAATGGCGTTCTGACCAACAGTGACGCTGTGGTTGTGACGGGTGCTGAAACCAGCCTGACCATCGGTGCAAACGGCACGGCAGCCACCACGGCTTCGCTGGTGAATACCGGCAGCCTGAAGGTGGACGAAGGTGCAGAGGTGACGGTGAACGGCAGCCTGGATAACACCAGCGGCACCATCATCATCGGCACGGCAGCCATTGCAGATGCTGACCCCGATACGGAAGGCAACCAGCCTGTGGCTGCCACGACCGGCACGCTGGAGGTGACGGGTGACCTGACCGGCACTGGTGACGCCGCCAAGCTGGTGGTGAATGAGGATTCCGAACTGACGGTGGGTGGTGACCTGGCTGCATCTGATGTGGCGCTGGCCTTCGGCGGTGATGTGACCGTGGGCGGCAAGGCCACCGTGGGCAACCTGACCATTGAAGAAACGGCTACCTTCACGGCAAAGGCCGCGGAGATTACCGGCACGCTGCTGAACAATGGTGAAATCACCGTGGGTACTTACGATGACGCCGGCAACCTGGTGGGCGATGCCGACACGGTGCTGGACATCAACACGCTGATGGGTTCCGGTAAGGTGACCGTGGCAGAGGGCGGTACGCTCAAGATTAACAACGCCACGAACTTCGACGGCGAGCTGAAGAACTTGGGCGCTATCACGGTGGAGCAGGGTGTCACTATCAACAAGAAGACGGACGATGGCGGTAATATCACCGCCCCGACCCTGACC
>JAFZGH010000213.1 GCA_017555465.1 Akkermansia sp.
GGCAGCCTGAGCCGTACGGGGCAGATTAAGATACCGGCTGCGGAGTAGGGCGGGTGTGCTGTGTCCCATTTCCAATTGCAGCTCGGGTAGATTCCTGAAGTGTGCGGCATGATAACTCGCAAAGGTGTGTCGGCACACATCCGGCACCCATCGGGTGAAACCTGCTGCGCGCCGTAACGCCTTCCATCGGTTGTGCCAGTTGCGGGGAATTCGCAGGCGGATTCCCCGCAACTGAGCCGCTTTGCGCAGGGGAACCACGCGCCCGCCGCCGGTTTTGCTGGTGCGCGGGTGAATCAGCACACGCTTTTCGTTCAGCTGTATATCATCGGGGCGCAGGCGAGCCACCTCGTTCGGGCGCAAACCGCAGTACAGCATGAGGTGCAGCGAGGTGCGCATGGCGCGGTGCTCCGGCTGCTCAGCGGTTTGCTCCAGTTTTTCTACCTCCTGCAGGGTGAGGGGCACAATCTCCTGCTCCTGTACTCTCGGCATTTCGATGTTGTCCACGGGGTTTGCGTCGCACCAGCCCATGCGCCGCCCATAGGTAAAGATGCTGTGTAGAATCGCGCGCCCTTTGCGGTAGCTGTGGCTGCTGCTGCTGAATGCTTCGCTGAGGATGCGGCGGCAATCATCTGTACTTATTCGGCGCAGGGGCAGGGAGGCTGTGCCTTCGATTCGCAGCATGCGCTTTGTGAAATGCCGCAAATCCCGGCGCGAGGCCGGGCGAAGATGCGACCTGGCAGCCACGCTTTTTTCTACTGCTTCCCCAAAGGAGACTGTGTTCTCCGAATCCCGGATGGCTCGCACGCCTTCGGCTATCATGCGCCGCATAATCTGCAGCATTTCCAGCCTTTCCATGCCGGCGGTTATGCTGCCCAGCTGCTCTGTGGCTTCCAGGGCGAGTCGTGCAACGTCGTTGATATGAAGCGGCAGGTTACTGATGAGTTTGTTTGCTGTTTTCATGGTTAGATGGGGTGTTGGGTGTGCATTTGAAGGGCTGGATGTCAAGCTGTTAGTTTTCATCCTTCCGTAACTATTCATCTACATACACATAGAATTAGTGAAAAACAACGAGAATAAAAGGGTAGGTGCATCTTTTCGCACACATAGGGTCATCCAGCCCTTCAAATGCATAATCAATGAATGCCCGTTACCCTGAGCCCAAATGAAATACGCGCGCGTGCGGTGAAGTTTGCAGAATTATATAAGAATGCCGAACGCGAAGAAGCGGAGGCCCAATCCTTCCAGGCAGATTTTCTCCATGTGCTCGGTATTGACCGCCGCCGCGTGGCTGTTTTCGAGAAAAAGGTTAAGTGCATGGATGGCGGCAGAGGTTACATTGACCTCTTCTGGCCGGGACATATTCTCGTTGAAATGAAGTCTCGCGGTAAGGACCGCAAGACTGCGTATGAGCAGGCCCGGCGATACGCGCTTTCGCTTAAGCCGGGGGAAATGCCCCGTCTCATCCTTATCTGTGACTTTCAGACCTGGGATGTCTACGACCTTGAGAACGGCGCGGCCTGCACCACGTTTACCTTGGAGCAGCTGCCGGAATATATTCACCTGTTCCATTTTCTGGCGGGGTATGAGCGGCGGCAGTATGTAGAGGAAGACCCCGTCAACATCAAGGCTGCAGAGCTCATGGGCGAACTCCACGACCGTCTCAAAGCCATCGGCTACACCGGGCATGTGCTGGAGGTCTACCTTGTGCGGCTGCTTTTCTGCCTGTTTGCAGATGATACGGGCATTTTCGAGCGCGACCACTTCATGAACTACCTGCGCGACTGCACGGCAGAGGATGGCCGTGACCTTGCCCCGCTGCTGGCCGAGCTCTTTCAGGTGCTCAACACCCCGGTGGAACAACGCTTCTGCACGCGCAATGCCCTGCTGCTGGCTCTGCCGTATGTGAATGGCGGCCTTTTTGCTGAATTTCTGCCCATGCCGGCGTTTGATGCAGAGATGCGGCAGATTCTGCTCGATTGCTGCACGCTGGATTGGGGTAAGATTTCTCCCGCCATCTTCGGCTCCATGTTCCAGAGCGTGATGAAGCCGGAGGAACGCCGCTCCCTGGGTGCTCATTACACCAGCGAGCGCAATATCCTCAAACTCATCAATCCGCTTTTCATGGATGCCCTGCGCGAGGAATTCGCCCGCATCTGTGCCGACCGTTCCACCCGCCGCCAGAAAAATCTGGAGGAATTCCACAACAAGCTGGCCGCTTTGAACTTCCTCGACCCCGCCTGCGGCTGCGGCAACTTCCTCGTCATTGCCTACCGCGAGCTCCGCCAGCTGGAACTGGAAGTCATCCGCCAGCTGGAATCCTCGGGCCAGATGTTCCTGGATATTTCAGAGCTCTGCAAAGTAAGCGTCGACCAGTTCTACGGTATCGAAATCGAGGAATTCCCCGCCCAGATTGCCCAGGTCGCCATGTGGCTCATGGACCACCAGATGAATATCGAGGTCGGCAGCCACTTCGGACGCTATTTCGCCCGCATCCCCCTCAAAGCCTCCGCCACTATCGTCTGCGCGAATGCTCTGCGCATCGACTGGGAAACCGTCGTGCCGAAGGAGAAACTGAGCTATATCATAGGCAATCCGCCGTTTGTGGGATATTCAAATCAGACCTCA
>JAFZGH010000214.1 GCA_017555465.1 Akkermansia sp.
AATGCCCAGAACCCCGAACACAGTGAGTGGGTGGCAGCCGGCCACGGCGTAGGGCGTGAGCCCGGAGACGGGAAAGCTAAGCATCAACGTAAAACGCCGCATTCTGTCACCCGTTCCACGGGTTCCTGTTAATTTTTTTGAGGAAGCAGGCGCTGCGCGTGCTAACGCACGCTTGCACCTGCCTAACATCTGTCGCCCACTGCCGTGGGCTATGAATTCCGCTCGCTTTGCTCGCCGACAAATTACAGTTTCGCGGAACTTTTGGACACAAATGGCATTTTGGTTGACTCGCGCGCGTGAGTGTGGCAAGATAACGGCACTATGTTAAAAGGAATTTCCCCTGTTGTATCCCCTGACCTGCTCAAGATTCTGGCCGAAATGGGCCATGGCGACGAAATCGTGATTTCCGACGCCCACTTCCCCGCCCACACCTTCTGCAGCACAGTGGTGCGCGCCGACGGCCTGGGGGCAGACGCGCTGCTCAAAGGCATCATCCCGCTGTTTGAGCTGGACAGCTACGCCACCCCGGTCATCATGATGGAAGCCGTGCCGGGCGATACCCTCGACCCCGCAGTGGAAGCCAAGTACCGCGCCGCCATGGGCTACGAAGGCACGATTGAACGCGTGGAGCGCTATGCTTTCTACGACCGCGCCAAACAGGCCTACGCCTGCGTCATCTCTGGCGAGACCGCCAAGTACGGCAACATTATCCTCAAGAAGGGTGTGACTCCCATCTGCGACTGATACAATGTACCGCATCTGCAAAAGCATCGAGCTGGAAAGCGGACACCTGCTCTCCAAACACCCCGGCAACTGCCAGTTCCCGCACGGGCACACCCGCAGCGTGGAACTTATCTTTGCCGCCGAAACGCTCGATGAACACGAGATGGTCATGGACTTCAAGGCCATCAAGGAGATGATGGGGGCGTTCCTGGAGCAATTCGACCACGCGCTGTGCATGAACACAGCCGACCCGAACTACGAGAAGTTCCGCGCCATCTACGGCGACCGCATCATTCCCTTTGAACAGCACGACCCCACCAGCGAAGCCATGGCCCGCGTGGTATACGAACACGCCGCAGCCGCGCTGAAACGCGCCCAGGCGGGCAACTGCACCTACCCGGTGCGCGATTGTGTGCGACTGGAGCGCGTGCGCGTCTGGGAAACCAGCAGCAGCTGGGCAGAATACGAAGCCTGATAAAAAAATCCCCCGGTTCACTCAAACCGGGGGATTTTTTTCATTCAAATACCAAGTTCTTCCTGAATGATTTCGCGTATCTGCGCGTGCACCTCATCCACGGTGCCGTCCGCCTCTACGCGGTGCAACCAAGGCATTTCCAGGGAAGAATAGATAGCCGCACAATCGGAAAGGAACTTTTCGTTTTCAAACGCATCCTTCCCGTTACCACGGGCGTGCATACGCTCCTGCGAAAGTTCAATCGGAATATCCAGCCACAACGCCACATCCGGCACCGTGGCAAAAGCCTCGTTCCATTCACGAATTTCCTCCACATTGGCACCACTGGCGCCCTGGTAGGCCATCATCGAAAGGTAGTAACGATCCAGCAGAACCCACTTACCAGCCTGCAGTGCGGGTTCAATCACCTCGCGTACGTGCTCGCGGCGGTCCTGCAACAGGCAGGCAATCTCCTCATCAATCGAAAGGCGGTCACCCGCCAGAGCAGCCTCGCGCACGCGCATGCCCCAGGGGCCGCGGGTCGGCTCAAAACCAGTCACCACTTCAATGCCGCGAGAGCGCAGATACCGGGCCAACAATTCCACTTGCGTTGACTTGCCCGTGCCGTCAATGCCTTCAAATACAATCAGTGAACCTCTTAGGTGAGGAGAATCAGCTTCCATAGTAGCGCTGACCATAGCACACCACCCACACCGCTGCAAGCCTAAAGTGCTGAAAAAGCAAAAGAAAAGCCTCTCTTTGCGGCAACAGCCGTGCTTTTCCCTTGCCAAAACCGCCCGAAACCCGCATAATGCAATCGTGTCTAACATCTGTGCTATCATCGTTCACAAACCGGAGCAGGAAAACCTGCAGACCTGCCTGAACCGACTCCAGCAGCAAAGCCACCAGCCGGACCATATACTTGTTGTGACGCCTGTGCAGGGGCTTTCGATTCCCGCAGCCCTCACACTGCAGGTCGATGCCGCACTTGGCAGCATGGGAGCGGCAGCAAAAGGGCTGGAGTACGCCTTCACCACCCTGCAGGCAGATGCTGCCTGGGTGCTGGCAGACCGCACCTGGCCTCGGCCTTCTGCCCTGGCCCAGCTTCTGGCCGCAGAGGCAGACGAGACAACCATCCGAATGGGTATGATGATAGATCCGGCAAAGGGCGACGAACTCAGCCAGCCAATCAGCATCCCCGGAAAAACCACTGGCGTCTGGATTCCGATTACACACAAGGCAGACCTGCCCGATGAACCGTGCATCCCCTGCCGAACCGGCTCCTACGGCGCCCTTATCTCCCGCCAGGCCTGGCAGACAGTCGGCACACCTGCCGAACAGCTGCACACCCAGGGCTGCGCCACCTATTCCTGGGAAATCCAGCAGGCCGGTTACCAGCTCGTCACCGTGCGCGCAGCAGAAATCGAGCTTCCCGCCGCCGTAAAACCGCTGATTCACTACCGACTGGCCAACCGTTCCTTCTTCTACGAACCGGGCATTCCAGTGGCGCGCCAGTACTATAAGACACGCAACTGGGCATGGTTACACCGCTTGCAAGCCCCACGGAATTACCCGGCGCGGCTGATACTCTGCGGCGTCTACATCCTCTTCTCCCTCAACGCCATGTTGCAGTGTAACGAACTGGGCATCAAGCGTGTATATAATCTCTTCCGCGCGCTACACAATGGTTTTTATGGCAAATTACGCCCCTATTAAATGCGAATTTTCAAAATTTGTCTTTACAAATGGGCAAATACCGCTATAATCTGCGTCCCGACGCTTAAGTTTCTATAGAACAAACACAACCATATCACCAACATCATGAAAGTACTTTCCTCACTCGCATCCATGAAGCGCCGTCATGCTGACTGCCAGATCGTGAAGCGCAAGGGTACGCTCTACGTGATCTGCAAGAGCAATCCCAAGTTCAAGGCTCGTCAGGGCACGACGGCCGGCACACGCCTCAGCAAGAAGGGCGTTAAGTAAAGATTTAAGCCTGTCCCCAGCATCAAGCCGGGGATATTGACAGAAGAAAGACCGGTGTCTGCAGCTCCGGTCTTTTTTCGTATCAGCACCATGAACCAGACCATCCGCACCCAGATTCATACCATTGGCGACTTCACGTTCGACAATGGCGAGACCCTGCCGGGTATCCAGCTTGCCTATGAGACATACGGCACGCTGAATGCCGATAAGAGCAATGCCATCCTGCTCTTCCATGCGCTGACCGGCAGTCACCACGCCCACGGGTACAATGATTCCCTGCCTGAGGCCGGCGATTTTTGGCAACCCGAAAACTATGAAGGCTGGTGGGATCGCATGATTGGCCCTGGTAAACCGCTGGATACTGATAAATACTTCATCGTCTGCATCAACTACCTGGGCAGCTGCTACGGCAGCAGCGGCCCCTGCTCCCTTGCGCCGGATGGCGAGCCGTGGGGAAGCCGTTTCCCGCTCGTCAATGCAAACGACCAGGCGCGCGCGCAGATTCAGGTGCTTGACCACCTTGGCATCGAACGTTTTACCGTTGTTGGCCCCAGCCTGGGCGGCATGCTCTCGCTCTCCCTGGCCACTATCTACCCCACACGTATCAAAAATATCATCATCATCGGCGCCGGATATAAGCCAGCCATCGAACATAAGCTCGATGCCTTTGAGCAGATTCTCGCCATCGAGCTGGACCCCGCCTACCGCGAAGGCCGTTACCCGCTGAGCGACCCGCCACGCCGAGGCCTGGCCCTGGCGCGCATGATTTCCCACAAGCTCTTTGTGAACCAGCGCGGATTGGAAAAACGCGCCCGAAAGGGAGTCTCCGACCGCAAGGGCATGCTCACCTGGTACATGCCCCAGCGCAACACCGAAAGCTACATGCTGCACCAGGGCACCAAGTTTGCCAAGCGGTACGATGCCAATGCTTACATCCGCATCATCAACCTCTGGGCAGGGTATGACCTGGCCACCTTCTCCGGGCTGGGCAGCGTAGATAAAGCTTTCAAACTGTTCGCAGAGCACGGCATTCGCTTCATGCTCTTCTCCATCAACACGGACTGCTGTTTCTCCGCGCGCGATATCTCCTGTTTCCACCGCAAGCTGCTCAAAAACGGGGTTGATTCTCGTTACAAGTGCATTCACTCGGTGAAAGGGCACGATTCCTTTCTGCTTGAGCCCGAACTCTACGAGGCCGACCTCAAAGCCTACCTGCAGTGATTTTCCACGCCCTGCCCCACCCGGCAGGGCGTTTTTGCTGCTGAATTGTAATTTGTCGGCGAGCAAAGCGAGCGGAATTCTTAGCCCACAGCAGTGGGCGTAAGAGGTTAGACAGGGGTGGAGCGACGGAGTCGCGGAACCCCTGGTCAAACAAAAAAAATGACCAGAACCCCGAACGCAGTGAGTGGGTGACAGAAACCTGCCGACGGCTGTAAGGCAGGTTGGACAAACGCGTAGCGTTTGCCCCGCCAGGGGTGAGCCACCAATGGGGTGGTGGCGAATCAAAGCTAAGCATCAACATAA
>JAFZGH010000215.1 GCA_017555465.1 Akkermansia sp.
CGATTGAAAAACAAAGAGCGGCAGTCGTAAAACTGCCGCTCTTTTCTGGTTTATTTTCAATCGGGCAAGCGGGATTCGAACCCACGACCCCTTGCACCCCATGCAAGTGCGCTACCAGACTGCGCTACTGCCCGTTGTTTGGAGTATCGCGCGCTTTGCAGCGCGGCGACGTGCGGAGTATACACGCAGTTTTTAGGATTGTCAACTCATTTTTTTCATGATAAGATTTTTTTTGCGATGAAGAAGGTAAAAACGGCTGTTGTGGGGGCTAGTGGATATACTGGCCAGGAGCTTTTGAGAATTCTGCTGCGCCATCCGGGTGTGGAGTTGGTGTGCGCGACTTCGCGCCAGTATGCGGGGCAGAAGCTGAGTGATTTGTTCCCGCGTTTCCGGAATGTGCCTGGGGCGGATTTGTGTTTCACGGATTCTGATGTGGAGGCGATAGCGGCTACTGGGGCGGAGGCGGCGTTTCTGGCGCTGCCGCACGGGGTTTCTGTGAGTTATGGCCGCGGGCTGGTGGAGGCAGGTATCCGGGTGGTGGATTTGTCTGCGGATTTCCGCTTGAATGATCCGGCGGTGTATGAGGAGTTCTACGGCAAGCCGCATGCTGATATGGAGCTGATGCAGGAGGCGCCGTACGGTATGCCGGAGTGGCACCGCGAGGAGATTGAGAAGGCGCGCATTGTGGGGTCGCCGGGTTGCTACCCGACGAGTATTATTCTGCCGCTGGTGCCGCTGCTGAAGGCGGGCTTGGTGCTGCCGGAGGATATTGTGGTGAACAGTGGCAGTGGTGTTTCCGGCGCGGGCCGCAAGGCGGATGTTTCCCTGCTCTACTGTGAGTGCAATGAGAGTATGCGCGCGTATGGCGTGCCGCGCCACCGCCACCTTTCGGAGATTGAGCAGGAGCTTTCCGGCGCCGCCGGCACGAAGGTGACGATTACGTTCACCCCGCACCTGATGCCGGTGAATACGGGTATTGTGACGACGACGGTGGCCAAGCTGAAGCCTGGCACGACGGTGGAGGAGATTTCCGCATGCATGGAGGCGGCGTATGCCAAAGCGCCGTTTGTGCGTCTGCAGGGGGCAAACAAGCCGGCGGATACGAAGAATGTGACGCGCACGAATTTTGTGGATATCGGCTGGGCGATTGATGCGCGCACGAACCGTGTGGTGCTGATGAGCGCGGAGGATAATGTGATTAAGGGCGCGGGTGGCCAGGGTGTGCACGCGTTCAATATCATGTTCGGGTTTGATGAGACCGAGGGTCTGTGGCTGATTTAAGGGTTCATACGCGCTGGCATCATTCAAAAATCATCGCAAAATCGAAACGCAAAGATGTAGAATTTTGAATTATGGATGTAGAATGTATAGAGTTTCCTGCGCCTGCGGGCGCAGCTGTGTGTCGGCCGAGCCAAAGGCTCGGGGAGCTTTCACATTCAAAATTCTACTTTCTACATTCAAAATCTCCCAAGCCCCCGTTTGCAGAGTTAATGAATCTACTTATTCCAACGCGTGGTTGATGACATGAAGCCGGTTCTCCTCATTGTAGATGATGAAAAGGCCACCCGCACGGTGCTCTGCGCCGCGCTGGAGGAGGATTATGAGGTGTTTCCGGCGGCAAATGGCAAGGCGGCGAGCGCGATTCTGGAGAGTGAGCCGGTGGATATCCTGCTGACGGACCTGCGCCTGGGCGGGGAGAGCGGCATGGATCTGATTGATTACGCCGTGGGGCTTCCGCAGCCGCCGCTGTGTATCATGATGACAGCGTACGGCAGTGCTGATGTGGCGGCCGAGGCCAAACGCCACGGGGCGTATTATTTCCTGACCAAGCCGCTGAATCTGGATGAGGTGGAGCTGCTGCTGCGCCGCGCGACCCACACCCGCCAGCTGGAATCGGAGAACAAGGAGCTGACCACCAGGCTGGAGCCGGCGGGCGGGCTGGACCGCATGCTGGGCGACAGCCCGCAGATGCAGGATGTGTTCAACCGCATCCGCCGGGTGGCGCCCACGCAGGCGACGGTGCTCATCGAGGGCGAGAGCGGCACGGGTAAGGAGCTGGTGGCGCGCGCGCTGCACAGTCTTTCGCCGCGGTGCCAGAAGAGGTTTGTGGCGGTGAACTGCGCGGCGCTTTCCCCGCAGCTGATGGAGAGCGAGCTTTTCGGCCACGAGAAGGGGGCGTTCACCGGGGCCATGCAGCGGCGCATCGGCCGCTTTGAGGAGGCCGACGGCGGCACGCTGTTCCTGGATGAAATCGGCGAGATTGATATTCCCACGCAGGTGAAGCTGCTGCGTGTGCTGGCCGAGCGCAGTATTGAGCGGGTGGGCAGCAATGCGAGTATCCCGGTGAATGTGCGGGTGATTGCCGCGACCAACCGGAATCTGGAGGCCATGGTGAATGAGGGCACGTTCCGGCTGGATTTGTACCAGCGCCTGAATGTGATTTCGATGAAGCTGGCCCCCTTGCGGGAACGCCGGGGCGATATTGTGCTCATGGCAAATGCCTTTGCCCGGGAGCTCAGCCAGCTGAACAACCGGGAGACGAAGCCGCTCAGCCGCCCGGCGCTGGAGTTGCTGCGCGCCTACAACTGGCCGGGTAATGTGCGCCAGCTGCGCACGGCCGTGGAGCATGCGGTGGTGATGAGCAACGGGCCAGAACTTTTACCCGCTGATTTGCCGGAGTACCTGCAAACGCCGCCGGAGGCAGCCCCTGCCCCCGGAACGAAGCGTGGCAGTACGGATTTTGAGCTTGAAAATGCCCCCTCTCTTAATTTACAATACATCGAGCAGCAGGTTATTCTCCTGGCGCTGCGGCGCACAGGCGGCAACCGCTCCGCCGCGGCGGAGCTGCTGGGCATTAACCGCCGCACCTTGCAACGCAAGCTGGCGGAGGCTCCTGAAGTTTTCAAACTTTACCTCTAACCGTTTATCTGAAAAATGGAAGACATTACCTCTAAGGAAAGAAACACACGTAACTTCTTTGTCAGTCTGCGCTGGGTGCTGGGGCTTTTGATTGCGAGCCTCTGCATGATTCAGCTTTTCCTGACTTACCGCGGATTGAATCAGGCCCCGGCTATGGATATGGCCCAGGTGGCGCGCCAGATTGCCCGCGGCGAGGGGTTCACGACTAAGTTCATCCGCCCGATTGATGCGTGGGATTTCTCGCAGGCCAGCACCCGGAAGAAGAAGAAGGCTGATGACAAGACCGCCGGGCTGGACTTTGACCATTTCCCGGAGGCTAACCACGCCCCGCTGTATCCTTATGTGCTGGCCACGGCCATCAAAGTGACGGGGTATGACCGCTTTGACGAAAACCGCATGGATGTGGATAAGACTAACATTTATGCCGGTGACCGCGTGATTTCCGGAGTGAGCACCTTCTTCTTCCTGGTGGCACTGGTGCTGGTGTATACCCTGGTAACCCGTTTGTTTGATGAGGTGGTGGCGGCCACGACGGTGGCGCTCATGGGGCTGAGTGATTTGCTGCTGCAATATGCGCTCAGCGGCCTGGCCCAGCCTTTCATGCTGTGTCTGCTGCTGGCCGGTGTCCACTGCCTGGTTTCTGCACTCAAGGCGGATAAGGAACTGCGCATGGGTAAGACGATTGCGTGGATGTGCGGCATGTTCATCTTCATTTCGCTTCTGTGCCTCACCAGTTACATGTGTATCTGGGTGGCGCTGGGTCTGCTTGTTTTCTGCGGTCTCTATTTCCGGCCCTATGGTCTGTACTCAGCCATCGGGGCGGGTATTCTCCTGTTCCTGGTGGTGCTGCCCGTCGTGCTGCTGCTTTCGCCCACCGGCGGCGTGGAGCGCCAGATTATCCACGGTGTGTTCAATGGTTTCGGCAGCAGCGATGCCGAAGCGCTGATGCGCAGCGCCTCCACCGCGGCCATTGCCTTTAATTCGGCCAACTTCTTCCTGCGCCTGCTGGGGTACACCTTCGCGCAGTTCAACAGCATGTACATCAACATGGGGGCAATTGTGCCGGTGCTGTTCTTCCTGCTGACCTTGTTCAACAAGTTCCGCAAGAACACAGTGGAAGGCACCAAGTGGGCCGTGCTGCTGATGTGGCTGGCCGCCTGCCTGGGCATGGCCCTTTTCGGCGAATCCCGCTCTATCAGCGAACGCCAGCTGGCCATGCTGTTCACGCCGTTCTTTGCGGCATACGGCACGGCGCTGGTGTTTGTGCTGCTGGCGCGCCTGCAGCTGGGCTCTTCGTTCAACGCGGTTCGCGGACTGACGATTGCAGCCATGCTGCTTATCTCTTCCGGGCTCTTCCTCTTCCAGCTTCCCAAGCAGCTGTATATGGGCATCTGGACCAGTGCCCGCGGCATCCCGCACTACCCGCCGTACTATCCGGCCGCCTTGAATGACAAGCTGCACAGCATGACCAACGAGCACGAAATCGTGGTCACAGACCAGCCCTGGGCTGTCGCGTGGTACGCAGACCGCAAGGCGCTGTGGCTGCCGCGCAGCCTGTCGGAATACACCCGCAACCTCGAATCAGTGTTTGCCAGACACGGCCAGAGCGTGCAGGGCTTCCTGATTACGCCCAGCTCCCATTCCATGCCGTCCGGTGGTCTCGGCGGCGTTATCCAGTCCGCTGGTGATTTTGCCCCGCTGGCGCTGGAAGGCAAGCTGCTGCTGCTTGCCCCGAAACACAACATGGCCTTTGCTGAATTGTTTACAACGAACGCCAACGAAAAATCCACGGCACGCCCGCTGGCCAGTCTGGTGTCATCCCAGGGTGTATACCGCCACCGCAACTTCATTCTCGGCGCCGAAATGATTTACTACAGCCGCGAAAATGTAGGCGAACCGAAGCAATAATCCCGATTTTTTCACTTCCCATGCCGCCACGCACCAAAGCCAAAGCGCCGAATTTCGAGGAAGCCACCGCCCGGCTGGAGCAGATTGTTGCTCTGGTCAACAACCCGGAAACCGGCCTGGAGGACATGATTTCCCTTGCCGCAGAGGGGCTTGCCCTCATCCGCAGCAGCGAACAACTCCTGGCAGAGGCCGAACTGAAAATCCAGAAACTGGAGCAGGCTGCGCAGCAGCCCCCTGCCGCTGCCGCCACCACTGATGACCATGCCGAATTCTCCCTCATCTGAATTACCGCCCTTGCTGGCAGCCATTCAATCCCCGCAGGATGTCAAGGCGTTACCTGCCGACAAGCTCCCTGAGCTGGCCGGAGAAATCCGCCAGACCCTCATCCGCACCCTGGCGGAAACCGGCGGGCACCTGGCGCCAAACCTGGGACTGGTGGAGCTGAGCATTGCCCTGCACCGCGTTTTCAACACTCCGCAGGATAAGATTCTCTTTGATGTCTCGCACCAGTGCTATGTGCACAAGCTGCTGACCGGGCGAGCCGGGCAGATTCACACCATACGCCAGCACGGCGGCATTTCCGGGTTCTGCAAGCGCAGCGAATCCGCGCACGACGCCTACGGCGCCGGCCACGCCGGCACGGCGCTTTCCGCCGGGCTGGGCATGGCCGCGGCGCGCGACCTGGCTCGGGATAATTACCAGGTCATTTCTGTTGTGGGGGATGGCGCCTTTACCTGCGGCACTACCCTGGAAGGGCTCAACAACATCGCCACCACCACGCGCAAGTTCATTCTCATCCTGAATGACAACGAGTGGAGCATTGACCGCAACGTGGGCGCCCTTTCGGCCTATTTTGCCACGCTGCAGCAAACGGACACCTACGCATGGCTGCGCCGCAACACCCGCGCCATCATCGAGAAAGTGGCCGGAGAAACCGCACGCAAGCAGATTTCCAAGCTGGTGCACGCCGCGCACGGCATCATCACCCCCCTGAGTTTCTTCCAGGAACTGGGGCTTAGTTACTACGGCCCGGTGGACGGGCACGACATCCCCAGGCTGGAGAAGACCCTGCGCATTGCCGCCCGGAATGAAGGGCCGGTCATCATCCACGTGATTACCGAAAAGGGCCGCGGCTACCCCCCGGCAGCCAGCAACCCCACCAAGTTCCACGGCATCGGCCAGTACAATGTGGAAGACGGCAGCACCAGCAAGGGCGGTGTCATTTCCTACTCCGAAGCCTTCGGTAAACATCTCACGGCATTGGCGGCAGATGACCCGGATATCACCGCCATCACCGCCGCCATGCCCACCGGCACGCGCCTGGATATTTTCCGCGCCAGTTTCCCGAAACGCTACTATGATGTGGGCATTGCCGAGGAACATGCAGCGCTCTTTGCCTGCGGCCAGGCCACACAAGGCCTCAAGCCCTATCTGGCGGTTTATTCCACATTCATGCAGCGCTGTGTGGATATGATTCAGCACGATGCCGCCCTGCAGCAGCTGCCCGTGCGCTTCTGCATGGACCGCGCCGGGCTCTCCCCGGATGACGGTCCCACCCACCACGGGCTCTTTGATATTGCCATGATGCGCTGCATTCCCGGACTGGTGATGATGCAGCCGAAGGATGAAGCCGAACTGGGCCATATGCTGGCCACCATGAACACCATCAACGATGCGCCCAGCATCATCCGCTACCCCCGCGGTGCCGGTGAAGGAGTCGATATGCCCGGAAAGCTCACCCCCCTGCCCGTGGGCAAGGCCGAGGTGCTGGCAGAAGGCAGCGAGGTATGCCTGCTGGCACTTGGCAATATGAACGGCTACGCTGCCCAGGTACGCGAGCTGCTGGAAGCACAGGGCATTTCCTGCGCCCACGTGAATGCCCGCTTCATCTGCCCGCTGGATGCAGACTGCATCCGGCAGCAGGCCGACAGTACGAAGCTGATTGTCACTCTGGAAGACCATGTGGTAGCAGGTGGTTTCGGCTCTGCCGTCATGGAACTGCTCAGCGAACAAGGCTGCAGCACCCCGGTGCTGCGCATCGGCTGGCCCAACCAGTACATTGAACATGGCACGGAAACCAGGCTGCGCGCAAAATACGGTCTTACCCCGCAAGCCATAGCAGAGCGCATTCTCACACGAATCAAGGCATGATGAAACGGTGCATCATTCCAGTTCTGTTCCTGTGCGGACTCTTCCTGCAACCGCAATTCCTGCATGCCCAGGAGGCTGAGGAGCAGCAGATGCAGGCTCTCCCGCAGTGGCTCATTGATTTTTCCAACCTGCCGGCCGAGACCCGCAATACGTATATCGGCAAGTTCAACCTGGCCAAAGAAGCATACCAGCAAGACCGGTGGATTGACTGCATTGCCCTGCTGGCTGAATGCGAAATCATCTTGCGCGGCAACCCCAACATCTGGAATCTGCGCGCCTGCTGCCTGATGGAACAGCAGTATTTTACGGAAGCAGAGGAGGAAATCAAACGCGTGCTGGAAGCCACCCCGGACGACGAGGTCGCGCGGATGAATCTGGCATATGTGTACATGGCCCGCGGCCTCTATAAGGAAAGCCTGGCCATTACCACACGCCAGCGGGAGGATTTATACCTGATGCACGCAGAGGATGAACTGCTTTATGCGCTGGATTTCAGAGTCCTGCTCTGTTATCTCCTGATGGGGCAGGAGGATAAGGCCCATGCCATTGCCACCTCTGTGACGCCCATGACTGATACACCGCTGTATCACTATGCAAAGGCCGCCATTGCCCTTGTCAAGGGGAACCCGCAGGCAGCTGCCTATAACCTGAATCTCGCCAAGGTGATTTTTGCCAATAACAAGGCTTATATACCTTATGAACGAGCGCTGAACCTCTCCGGGATTCTCAAGAAAAAAGCACCCGGGCAGAAATCTGCCACCCCCTGATGGAACGGGACACAGGCACTATTCTGCGCCAGCAGCCGCTGGGAGAACACGGTCTCATCATCACCTGGTGCACCCGGGAGCACGGCATTGTGCGGACCGCCGCGCGCCTGGCCCGCAAACCCGGCAGTGAATTGAGCGGGCAGGTTGACTTATTCCACGAGTGCGAGTTATTGTACCGCCCGGCCTCGCAAGGGGACTTGCACACGCTTTCATCCGTCGCCCTGCTCTCCCCCCGGCTGGAGCTGCGCAGCAGCCTGCTGCGCCTGCGCCTGGCCAGTTACCTGGCGCGCCTGCTGGTTGCCACAGTAGAGGCCGGGGCGGCGGAATCAGCCTGGCACACATTGATTTCCGGGGCGTTGGATTATGTGGCCACCTCTACCCCGCGCCGCGCTATTCTGCTGCATTTTGAAAAACGCCTCGCGGAGCTGCACGGCCTTTATAACCCGACAGAGGCCCCGCACCACGCCCTGCAGCGCCATTTCCAGAACATGCCCGCCGGCCGCGCCGAACTGCTGGAGCAGCTGGGTTAAGCTGCTGTAGTCATGCGCTCCTATGTCCACCACACGACGGGCATACAACAAAAAAACCTGCCGCGCAAAGCAGCAGGTTCTTGAAAAAAGGTGTATCGCGTATCACCGGCACCTTACTTGGTGCGGTAGTACTGGTAGTGTACGCGCTCGTCGATGGCGAGAGCCTCGCGGGCGGTGCGAATCACGCTGGGCTCAGCGTCGAACTGGAACAGCATGTACTGACCGTGCGTCAGGTGGTTAGACTCATAAGCGAATTCACGACGACCCACATTTGTGGTGCCGGTCACCTTGGCGCCTGCGGCCTCAAGCTTCTCCGTCATGGCGGCGGTCAGCTCATCGAGGGTGGCAGAACCCTTCATGTTCAGAACGATCAGTGCTTCGTACTTTCTCATAGCTTTTTGTAATGTAAGATCTCTTGCTTTCGCAAATGCGGTGGCAGATGATGCACCTTTTCTGCAAAGAAATCAAGCCTAAAGTGTGTTTAAGGCTAAAATTTCTGCATTCAGAGCCTTAAATCAGATGAGTTTGAGGCGTACGAGGTCCTGCGTGTCGATAAGGCCCACCGGTTTGTTGTCGGCATCGAGCACCACGAGGTCGTCGATGCGGCGGTCGCGGAGGGTCTTCACGGCCACGATGGCGAGCTTGTCAGCCTCCACATAAACCGGGTTCTGGGTCATGATGTCGCGCACGGGCTTGGCGCCGCAGGCGGGGTCCTTCTGGTAGGCGCGGGCAAAGTCGCCATGGGTGAACACACCGGCCAGCGAACCGTCCTCATGCACC
This sequence comes from Akkermansia sp., assembly GCA_017555465.1. Lineage (GTDB taxonomy): Bacteria > Verrucomicrobiota > Verrucomicrobiia > Verrucomicrobiales > Akkermansiaceae > Akkermansia. Next base: position 9,056 of record JAFZGH010000215.1, read on the forward strand.
AGGATGCAGGCACCCACACGGGCGGTGGACATGGCGATGATGCAGTCCATGATGCTGGAGGATTCCGGCAGCTTGGCGAATTCGGTACGCATGATATCGCCGATGCGGGTAAGCAGGGCGCGGCCCAGGGAACCACCGGGGTGGCTGCGGGCAAAGTCTTCCTTGGTGAAGTTCTGGGCTTCCAGAAGCGCCATGGCAAGGGCATCGCCCATGACGAGCATGGCGGTGGAGGAGGAAGTGGGGGCCAGGTTCAGCGGGTCGGCCTCGCGCTCCACGTGGGTGTTGAGCACCACATCGGAAAGCTGGGCCAGGGTGGAACCGGGCTTGCCGGTCATGCCGATGATGGAAATATCAAAGCGCTTGAGGAAGGGCATGAGGGTGAGGAGCTCTGCCGTTTCGCCGGAGTAGGACATGGCGATGCAGGCATCGCCGTCCTGCACGATACCGAGGTCGCCATGCAGGGCGTTCATGGTATCGAGCACCACGGAAGGAGCGCCGGTGGAGGTAAGGGTGGCGGCAATCTTGTCGCCGATGAGACCGCTCTTGCCCACGCCCACGATGATAATCTTGTGGCCGGAGTTAATGGCCTTGCGCATGGCTTCCACTGCTTCATCGAAGGAATTGTCCAGCTCATCGGCAATGACCTTGAGCGCATCAATTTCGTCCTCGAATACCTTTTTACCGCGAATGATATGACTGATCATGATAGTTAGTTTTGAAACTGTTTTAGTGATTGCATTCTAGCACACAGCCCCCAGCCCTGCAACAAAAAACCGCCGTGGAGGAGCTCCACGGCGGCAGAAAAGCAGATTTTGTACAGGATTAGTTGTTCACACGGCCCAGGTAGGTGCCATCTTCGGTCTTCACGGAGATGCGCTGACCAGCGGTGATGAACAGGGGCACCTGCACCACGAGGCCCGTGGTCATGGTGGCGCTCTTGTACACGTTGTTGGCGGAGTTACCCTTCACGCCCTCGGGAGCCTCGGCCACTTCCATGGTGATGGCGGCGGGCAGCTCGATGGAGCACACGATTTCATCGGTGAAGAGCAGCACGTACACACCGCCTTCGATGAGGTAATCCTTAACGGGTTCCACGATATCCTCGCCCACGCATACGTCCTCGTAGGTCTCGGTGTTGAGGAAGTGGTAGCCCATGCCGTCAACGTAGGAGAATTCCATCTCCTCGCGGCTGAGCATCACGCCCTCAAGGAAGTCGTTGGAGGTAAGGCGCAGATTGTAGTCTTTGCCGGAAGCGATGCTGCGGATGGTCATCTGCACATAGGAGGCCATGCGGGGGGGAGTCTTGAGCTGGCTCTCACGCACAACGCAGATATCGCCGTTGTAGTTCACGGCGTGACCTTTGCGGAGCTGAATAACGGGAACTTTTGCCATAACGCGCGGAGAGTAGCAGAG
>JAFZGH010000216.1 GCA_017555465.1 Akkermansia sp.
CAAGTTCTTCAGCTGCTTCCGGAGTGGCGTGACCCTGATCCTGCGGACTGCAGGAAATCATCAGACCGATAGCAAGGCAGAGCGGCAGGGCAAGACGGGCATATCTCATGTACCTTGATTGTAGCATAACGGCGGAACAGTACAAGCCGGAAATGTGAAATGGCGCAGTCAGAGAATGGACTTGACGCCACGCGACAGATACGCCAAAATACGCGAGCTGTTGTATGAGGTCTTTTTTAGCCACAGTTCTGCTGATTGCGATGTCTCCGCTGTATGCTGCCGAGTGGAGCATTGAGAACTACTCGTCTCTGGACCTGCTGGCCGGGCGAACAGGTATCGCAGACGTGCGCCCCACGAATGACCCGCATGATAACTCACCGCTGATGATGGAGCAGAACTCCGGTATCTACCGCGGCCAGTGGAGTTGGCAGAGCGAAATGCCTGAGTTGCTGTACGATATGATGAATACGGGTAACGCTGCCCAGATGTCGCCCAGTGGATTCTGCGCTCTGCAGGCTGCCTGTGTGTACGCTGATGAATCCCTGTTTACCAAACTGATAGAGGAGGGCGTGGCGGTGGATACACGCCCCGGTGACTGGCAGCAGCTTGGCTATGTGGGCGATACACCGCTGGGGCTGCTGGTGCGGTTTATGTCGCCTCGGTCGGCCGCTGCCCGAGTGCGTATGGCACGCGTGTTGCTGGAGAAGGGCGCAAATCCGGATGCTCCCATGACCACCTGGAAGGGGAACCGCGTGGTGACGATTGCTCCGTTCAGTGAGTTGGGAAAAGAAAGTTTCAACCACGAAATGCGCATGCTTCTGCTGCAGTTCGGTGAAAAGAACCTGGCTACACGAATGGCCGACTGGCAGCTCAACTGGGAATGGTATCACGATGAGCTGGTGCAGCATTTGAATCAGAATGGAGTCGCGCGTAATGCTTCTGACGATTCATCTGTAGAGAAAAAAGCCATGGTGGGACGGGTCCCCTTGCTTGATCTTATCCGCAAGGGCGATGTGGAGGGGGTTCGCCTGGCGTTGGAAGCCGGAGCGAGTATTGAGGTCTCACCCCGAGCTCGTCGCTACGGGCAGGAACCGTTGTTTAATATTCCCGTGCGCCGCAAGGACAGCCCCGATGCAGCCATTGAGATAGCACGTCTGCTCATTGATGCCGGCGCTGATGTGAATGCGCTCAACCGACGAGGTAATTCACTTCGCATTCATTACGACCGCTACCGCTCTAAAGCCTCACGTGCGCTGTGTGCTTATCTGAAATCGCGCGGTGCTCTGGTGCACCCTGATTCGCCCATGCACCGCAAGAATAACGTGGCAGAGAAAGCTGCGGAAGAAAAGCCGGAACAGCCGGTGGTTGATGAAGCTCCTGCCGCACGACCAGTCCCGGCTGCAGAAGAAAAGCCTGCGCAGATGCCTGTTTCTGTGGCGGACGTTCCCGCGCCGGCATCCGAAGCTGCGTCTGCTGTGGAAGAAGCAATTGCCCAACCCGCTCCGGTGGAGCCGCAAGGGGAGGGCGTTCCGGCTACGGCTGAATCTCCTGTAGAACCGGCGCCAGAGCCCCCGGCGGAACAGACTTCGCCTGTCGTTCAGGAATCCGAGCAGATGAAGCTTCTGCTCAATGAGGTGCAGACCCAGTTGCAGGAACTGCAGAAAAAATACGAGCAGCAGCAGAAAGAGCAGGAGGAATTCCTGCCTTCTGCAGAGCAAGATAAAACCCCATCTGTTGAGCAGGAATGAAAACATTTTTCGCCTCCGTACTACTGGCTTTCCTCTCCTGTTCATTTGCCGTGGAATCCATCACCTTGCCTGGGGTGGAGAATTGTTACAAAATATCGGCAGAGCTGTATCGCTCTGCCCAGCCGGAGCCGGTGGGTTTTGCTGCGTTGCAGAATGCGGGGGTGCGCTCGGTTCTCAATTTGCGTGAATACCACAGCGATACGCGCGAGGCCCGGCATACGCGCCTGGTGCTCATGGGGTATCCTGTGGCGGCGGGTGAGCTGACTGCTGCTGATGTGGAGAATTGCCTTGTGCTGATAGCCCGCGCACCCAAGCCGGTGCTGGTGCATTGCTGGCATGGTTCCGACCGCACGGGAACAGTTGTGGCGGCATACCGCATTGTGTTTCAGAACTGGAGCGTGGAAAAGGCTGTGGAAGAGTTCCTGGATGAACGCTTCGGCTACCACGAATTCTGGTATGGCAATCTCCTCAAGCTGCTGCGCGAGACTGATTGGGACGCTATGCGCAAGCGCCTCAAAGCACTTTGAGTTTTGTTATAGCACAAGATTGACTCTGCCGCGCAGCGTGCTGATGAGCGGGTGTGATAAGATGCGGTCGAGCGGGTTGATTTCCGCTTCTGCTGCCGGAATTTTGACGCGGAGCTTGTGGGGCAGTCGTTCAATGAGAATTTTCTCACCGGGCTGGAGAGAGCCGGCGTAATCACCGTCCAGCTGATACGGCAGTGGTCCATCAGCGGTAATGGTGCAGCTTTTGATGCTGCGCAGCGTGGTGAAGTCGGAGACGTTGTGCTGTGTGGCTCCGTGGGATACCATGAGCCCCAGCACCTCAAAGAGCACGGCGATGTTTTCCTGGTTGATGATGGCTGCGTCAAGCCGTCCGTCATCGTATGCTGCATCTGCAAAGAGGTGGGCTTCACCGCCGTAGCGCTTGCCGTTTCCCATGATAATCTGTGTGCCGCGCAGTTGTTCGCCATCCGGCAGGGTCATGGTGATCAGGGGAGGGGCTTCCAGTGCCACCTTGATACCCGTGACCACATGCGCCGCGGCGCCCAGTCGCTTTTTGAGCAGTGGCGTAATGAGTTCAATTACCCGGGCATCCGGGCCGAACCCCGCCATTTGCAGGAAGGGTTTGCCGTTGACCGTGAAAATATCTACCTCCTGTGTTTCGTCTCCTTTCATGGCTGCCAGGGCCCGGTCGAACCGGCGGGAGCCGATGCCCAGCTCTCTGGCAAACACATTCATGGTGCCGCAGGGCACAATGCCCAGCGCTGTCCCGGTGCCGATGAGTCCTGCGGCAGCACCCATCAGGGTGCCGTCTCCACCGGCTGCGGCCACCACGGCTTCGCCCCTGGCAGCCAGTTTTGCTGCTTTCTCAGTTAAATCCGCCGCGCTACGCGTGGGTACCAGCCGGAACTCATCGCGGTGCTTTCTGAGCCACTTCTTGAAACCGGAGCGGAAGAGACTTCCGGCTTTCGGGTTGATGAGAAGGGGAATGCGAGCGCCCATAACTACTGGGGAATCAGGAGAGCAGATCCAGAATTAGCGCGAGGAACGGGGTAACGCAGACTACCGCGGAAACCGTGAATGCCGGGGAGTCGATGAGGTCGAAAATGCCGCCGATACCCGGCAGCAGGGAACCGCTGTCCTTCACCGCCAGGCCGCGCTTGATGAGGGAACCCGCCAGGTCTCCCCACACAGAGAGGAAGAAGAGCAGAAGCCCGGCAGGAATGTAAACGGCCAGGAATTCAAGGGAGGAGACGGTTGCCCAGTTGGTGATGTCCAATACAGGCAGCAGCACAGCACCTACGGTGAGGGTGATGATGATGGAACCGATGATGCCCTCCCATGTCTTTTTCGGGGAAACGCAGGGGCTGAACTTGCGCGTGATGAATTTGCCACCCAGCAGCACACCGCTGATATAAGCCCAGATATCACTCATCTTGGTGAAGAGCACCAGCCAGAGCATCGGCCAGATGGTGATCTCGGACTCCACGCAGATGAGAGCAAAGCAGAACATCCACACCGGGTACACGAAGGAGAGCAGGGTGAGCCCCATGCCGTCCATCATCTCCGCGCCGGTCTTGCCGCGGTAATCCATGCGGAAAAGCTGGCCGCAGAACGCCAGTATTGTGTAGAGGACAAGCATGCCCAGCGCAAAGGAGGTTTCTGTGAGAGGGAAAGAGGGTTGCAGGCTGACGAAAGTCATCAGCCAGGGGTAGATGAGTCCTGCCACGAGCGCCAGACCACGGTTGGCATTCGTGCCTTTGAGCATGTTGAACCACTCCCAGCTGGTCAGGTTGCAGAGCACACAGATGAGCCCGGCGTAGCCGATGGGTTCGTTCCATGCCACGGCGCCGCCGAGCAGGGAAAGCAGAACGATTGTACTGAAGCCGCGTTCGAGAAAAGTCTTAAGTTTGGGGGACATAAAAGCGTGTGTGAAGTGGGGAGAGGTGTGATAATCGAATCAGAGAAAATATATAATACTCTGCACCATTATTCTAGGGGGGAAGCGGCCGGTTGTCAATGATTTCTTGGGCTGAAAAAGCATCACCCGGCGGAATTTTACCGTCGGGTGGTGAGAAAACAGGAAATGCTTCCGGTTCTTTACTTGATTTTCAGGCTGGGCTTCTTGATGATGAGCCCGGATTCCGTTGCCTCAATGGCGGGCTTTTCAAGCTCCACAGAGGGAGTGGTCGCGGCGGAGTCCTTCAGAGCTTCCAGGGAAGCTTTGGCTTCAGCTGCGGTCTGCTTGGCGGCATCCACCTTGGCCTGGGCCTCGGTCACCTTGTCTGTCACGGCCTTGGTTGCGGCGCTGCTTTTGCTGCTGGCCTCGGCCTTCTTGGCGGCAATGGCGTCGGAAAGAGCCTTTTTGGCAGCATCCTTCTTAGCTTCGTTTTCGGCCTTGGCGGCGGCTTTCTTGGCGGCCACGGCAGACTTCAGTTCAGCTTTGCTGGTGGGCAGGGTGAGGGCGGCAGAAGCGCTGCCCACGGCAGCGAGTGCGAGAATAAGTGCAAATTTCTTCATGTTGGTGTATCGGGGTTAATGTGCTTCGATAATATAAGCGCACGAGCGCAGATTATCCAGTTAAAAAAACGGATTTTTCTGTCAGGATTCTACAAGCTCATTCTTGTTTTCGCTAATCAGCTGCAGGGCTCTGGCGCGTCTGGCGGCATCGGGGCGGGCGGGAGTATAATCCAGCAGTTCCATGATTTCGCACTTGTAGCCAGGCAATTCATCCGGCGCCAGTTTAGCGGGTTGCGATGGAAAATAACTCAGCTCTGCCAGCAACGGCGCCGCACTCAGCAACAAC
>JAFZGH010000217.1 GCA_017555465.1 Akkermansia sp.
GCAAAATCTGCTGGTCCATTACCATACTTAGCTTCAGCGATATTTGCCCCAACGCTTGACGCCGCTCTCAGGAACTGACCTTTCTTGTCTCCATAGCCATGCAGATGCCTGCTATACGCCATGGATCCCTTAGCAAGCTGCAATGAAAAATCTGCCAGTTTATCCTCTTTCATTGTTTGTGATAGTATACCAACGAGACACGAAATGCAAGTAAATGTATGTGATAATATCCCCTATGCCGCGCGGTTCTGGAGTGGCTATCTGGCGCGATTAGCGCATCGAGCGTGTTTCGGTCGCACCGCTGCGCGGTGCTCAATGAATTACGCCGTCCCGGCGTATGAAATCCGGCAGTGCCGGATGAATTCCATGGCTGCGCCATGGATGAAATACCGCTGTGCGGTATGAAATCCCCCGCGCTGGGGCGCGGGGGATGTAACAACAAAAAAGCCCCCGAACCTGGCGGTCCGGGGGGCTCTTTTTTGTTGTCACAGAATAGAAGCGAGGGCTTCATCTGCCAGCAGCTTGCAGGAACGCAGGTCCAGCTTGCCGGTGGGCAGAATCGGGATGGCTTCCACGGGCACAATGTACTTGGGCGCCCAGAGGGTGGGAATCTGGCGCTCGTTCATGGCGTTGCGGATGCTCTGGAGAATCTGCTTCTCTTCAGAGGTGCGCTGGTGTTCATCCAGTGCAGAGAGCAGCACCAGGGCTTCGCCCTTCTGCGGGTCGCTCACGCCGGCAATGGCAATCTGCACGCCGCCTTCGGCCGTGGGGTCGATGTTCAGGATCTCTGTGAGAGCCTGTTCCACGCCTTCGTGCGGCACCATTTCACCGCCAATCTTGGAGAAGCGGGAAAGGCGGCCACCCAGGGTGATGAAGCCGTTGAGGTCCATGCGGCCGATGTCGCCGGTCTTGAACCAGCCATCCTTGAAGATGGTGGGATTCAGATCTGCCTTGCCCACGTAGCCGGTGAATATGTTGGCACCCTTGAACCAGATCATGCCCTGTTCGGTGAGGGGGAGTTCCTTGGTGTCGTCGTCCACATCGGTAATCCGGACGGCGATGCCGGGCAGGGGCGGGCCGATGGTGCGGGAAATCTGGCCGGGTACGTAGAAGGCAGACTGCGGCAGCATTTCCACGTTCGGCACGTTCACGGAGCACACCGGAGCGGCTTCGGTCAAGCCGTAGCCCTCCAGCAGCTGTACGCCGCAGCGTTCCTTGAACTCTGCCTCCAGATCCGGCGGCAGTTTCTCGGCGCCCACGATGAAGTACTTCGTAGCCTTGAAGGTGTCTGCATCGGCGCGGCGCAGCATGGCGCGGGCGAAGGTGGGCGTGGCGCACACGATGGTGAGGCCATAGCGCTTGCAGAGTTCGCAGAGGTTGCGGGCATCTGTCGGGTTCGGGTAGGCGCAGTAGCTGTACCCGGTGAGCAGCGGCAGCATCATGGTGACCGTGAGGCCGAAGCTGTGGAAAATCGGCAGGCTGGCCAGGAATTTCTCATTGGTCAGGGTCAGGCGGTTGGCGCACTGGGCCACGTTGGCCAGAATCATGCGGTGGCTGAGTGCCACGCCCTTGGGCTCACCGCTCGAACCGGAGGTGAAGAGCATCACGGCTTCATCGTTGTTGCGGTGGGCATCGGTGTCAAACATCTTGCAGATGACACCGGCCGGTGCGGCTTTGGCCATGAGCACGTTGGTGATGAGGGACTTCTTGTCCAGCCCTTTCAGCAGGTCTTCTACCAGGATAAGCTGGTCTTCCGGCGGCCAGGGGAAGCTTTCGAGCTTCTGCATGAACTTGCGGGCGGTGATGAAGGTCTTGAGTCCGGCCTGGCGCACGGTGCTTTCAAAGGCGGCCTTGGAGGAGGCGTAGTTGATGAGCACCGGGGTGATGCCGGCCAGCAGGCAGCTCAGGGTGCCGATGGTGCCGCCGGGACCCGGGGGCAGGATGACGCCGATGCGCTTGTCACCGCGTTCCTTGAGGAGCTTGGCCACGGTCATGGAGACACCCAGCACCTTGAAGAACGGCAGGGTGGTGTGTGTCAGCCCGTCAATGATTTCGGCCTTGGGGTTGGCCTTCATGGATTTCACCAGGGCTGTGGCGAGTGAACCACGCAGCAGCGGCTGGGCAGAGTAGATTTCAGAGCTGCGCTGCAGCCAGGCAGAAAGCAGGCGCTCACCGGTCTTGGGGCCGGGGTGCAGCTGCGGCAGAATGCTCAGCTCCTCGCTGTAGCCGGCCTTGGGCTCACTCCGGAACAGGTCGTTGACCGAGTCGGCGTAGTACCCCACAAATACCGGCACGGGGGAGATGTGCAGGCTGCCTACGGTGGAGAGGAAGGGGGAGGGCACGTCTGCGTGGCAGCCGCGCGGCTTGCTGACCAGACCCGGCAGGAACACCACGCTGTTGCCCTGGTGCATCTGGTCCAGAATCTGCTCGCGCACGGCGCGGGAGGTGGTGTGGCGGAAATCAAAGTACTCAATGTGCACCTTCTTCTTGGTAAGGTACTCCATGATTTCCGGGTGCGGCGGGAAGGTGGGGTCCACCAGGTAGCACACCTTGCCGTCCAGCAGTTTGTGCAGCGCCTTGCCCACGGCCACGCTCATGCGGTTCGGCATGTAGAAGCCGGGGCTTACAATGTTTTCTTCGCCGGTGACGTGCACCGGGTTTCCTTTGAGACTCAGCAGGCTGACCATATTGTTTGTATTAGGGAAAAGCGTTTGGTTTCTCGGTAGATGAAGTTGGCTGAAAAAGCCGCCCGTCTGGCTGTTGCAGCGGGCGGCTTTTGCCCACAGACTTTATGCTAGCATATTGTCTGCGTGATTTCCAGCTTAAAACGCTGGGTTAGATTAGAATTTGTAGGTGGCGGTGATATCGCCCACGATGGCGAAGTCGCGGAACGGTATATAGTTATCACCAAATGGCTTGGCGTGGGACTGCTTGTTAGCCTGGCGGCCGCCGTTGCCCAGCCAGTTGAAGCTGACGGAGGGGGTCAGGATGAAGTTCTTGGCTTCGTTTACGAACCAGGGGGTGGAAAGCTTCACCCAGTAGGCCTGTACGCCGTTGTCGCAGGCGTTGTGGTGGTACTTGTAGAACTTGTCCGTGAAGCTGCCGCCGAATTCGAGGATGCCGGCCACCTTGATGTTTTCCGGGCTGCCGATGATGGGAGCCTTGAAGCGGGCGTGGGCTTCAATCCACCAGCCGCACACGGTGTCGAAGGTGCGGGCCACATTCACATCGGCAGAGAACCAGGCAACCGGGGTGATTTCACCGTTTACCCAGGCCTGCTGCATGCGGGAGTGGTTTTCGTGGTCGAAGTGCTTGGCCACCACACCGGCGATGCCGCCCTGGATGATGTCGTAACCAAAAGAGGTGTTCCACATCGGGCGGGTGTATTTGAGGCCGTTGCGGAAGATGAACTCGTTTTCGATGTTCTTATAGCCCATGGCCTGGTTTTTGGCCTGGTACTGGGCTTCTATGGCATTGTAGTTCGTGGATGTGGTGTCGCCAGCAAGCCATGCGCCTGCGTAGGGTTCAAGCGGTGTGCCAGCCAGTTTGCCCGCAAAGTAGGAACGGCTGATGTTCTGCGGGTTGCCATACAGCGTGTGGCCGGAGAAGGGGGCACGGTAGGAAACTGCGCCGACATAGCTCCAGGCGCCTTCCTTGCCGAAATCGTAACCAAGCTGGATAGCACCCATGGCGCAGCCCTCACCCTGCACAGCCTTGGTGGTGGGAACGTAGCCATGAATGGTGTATGCCGTGGCTGCGCCTACATGAACGGCGCCGCTGAGACGCTTGAAATCCTGAGAGGGCTGGGAAACCTGGAAGGAGTCTGTGGTGGCGTCGCCTGCAAAAGCGGGGCTCATCATGGCGGCGGCCATCATTGTGATAAGGCTCTTTTTCATATAGTGTGTTGTTGTGTGTATTGGTTTGGTTGGGAACCTGTCGCCGTTTGGCTCGGAATGAAACCTCCAGACCCGGCTCCGACCTCAGTCTATCTGAAAACCAGGGGAGGGTCAAGATTAAAAAGTAGACCATACTCTAGATTTTGGTGCAAAATTGACTATTTTTCGCCAGTTTGAAGTTTAAAATTGGGCTTTTTTGGGTTTTCTTATCGAAAATAAGACGCAAAATGACACAAAAAGATAGAAAGTGGCCTCTCC
>JAFZGH010000218.1 GCA_017555465.1 Akkermansia sp.
CCGAGCGAGCCCATGCCCATAACAGTGGTAGTACCGGTGGCGCGGCGCAGCAGCTCCACACCCACCATCATATCTTCTGCGCTGTGCAGGCGGAAGGCAAACTTGGCAACATCTGCCCCCAGAGAGCGGGCGTGCTGCTCTTTTTCCAGCAGGGATTCCAGGCTGGGTGTCTGTTCAAAGTCGTGGGCAGAGGCAATGGTGACCACCCCGGCGGCGCGGGCTTCTGCCAGAAGCTCGGCAGCTTCTTCCAGGCGCGCGATTTCCCAATCCAGCGCTGCGGCCAGGGGGAGCAGCGCACGGGCAATGGCAACGCGTTCAGCGGCATCCATGGGGCGCAAGCCACCCTCGCTTTCATGGCGCACGGTCACAAGCACCGGACGGCAACAGTTCGTCTGCGCCAAGGCTGACCAATCGGTATCTGCAGGCAATCCGTCCACGCGCAGTTCCACCACATCGCAGGGCAGCGTTTCCGCAGCACAAGCTGCCTGCCAGGCTTCGGCGGTGGAAACAGAACCCACCACAAGCGGGCGGCTGAGGGAAAGGCGAGACTGCGCGTTCATGCCGCGTATTCTATACCAATTACCCCTTGCTGGCAAGCGAATATGCAGTTATTTGCTATTGCGTCGCGGGCGGCTACATGGTAGCATGGGGTCATGGCACAAAGCTTTGAGGATGCAGTGGAGCAGATTTTGCAGAAAACGGAGGATTATCCCGCAGATGCGTATTTCTTTATTCGCGCGGCGCTGGATGCCACTGTGGAAAAATGCCGGAAGCCGGCAGAAAATCCGCACTTGAGCGCAGAGGAGCTGTACTTCGGATTCTGCGCGTATGCACTGGAGGAATATGGTCCACTGGCGCTGGCGGTAATGGAACAGTGGGGGATTACAGAGTCTTCCCACGTGGGGGATCTGGTATATAATCTGATTGAGGTGGGCGTATTCGGCAAGCAGGAGGGAGATAAACGCGAACAGTTTGACGGGCTTACCCCGGTGTCCACGCTGCTGAATGCCCCGTATGAGACAATTCAAACAGCCTGAGATGACGATGAACATGATTCCTATGCAGGGAAAGGAGCTGCGCTGGCCCGCAGAATGGGAGAAACAGGAGGCAGTATGGCTTTCGTGGCCTCACCGGGATGACCTCTGGCAGGGCGGCTTGCAAGAGCTGCACAGCCGCTACGCGGAGCTGGCTGCCGCCATTGCTCAGGAGGCAGAGGTGCGCATCAACGCCGCCGCACCGCTCCATGCGGGGATTGAGAAGCTGCTGCGTGCCCGCGGGGTGCAGCGTTTCCGCCTGTATGACCACCCGACGAACGACGTTTGGTGCCGTGACCATGGACCGATTTTTGTGCAGCGGTCAGACGGCAGCATGCAGCTGGCCAACTGGACTTTCAATGCCTGGGGCGGCAAGTTTGCCCCCTGGAATCTTGATAATGAAATACCCGCCCGCATAGCCACCAGTCTGGGGCTGCCGCAGCTCTGCAGCGAAGTGATTCTGGAGGGCGGCGCAATCGAGGGCAACGGCGAAGGGCTGCTGCTCACCACCGAGGCGGTGTTGCTGAACCCGAACCGAAATCCGCAGCTCACCAGGAAGGACATTGAGGCCGAGATGCACCGTCTGCTGGGCACCACGCAGGTGTTCTGGCTGGGCAGCGGCATCGAGGGCGATGATACGGACGGCCACATCGATGACATGGTTCGCTTTGTGAACCCGGAGGCGGTGGTTTCCATCGTAGAGCCCGACCCGCACTCCCCCCACTATCGAGCCCTGGCAGAGAACAACGAGCGGCTGCAGGATTTGCGCACGCCCGCCGGCCACCGGGTGGAGGTGATTCCGCTGCCCATGCCGCAGCCGCTGGTGGCGCAGGATTGGCGTCTGGAGCAGTTGCCTGCCAGCTATGCCAATTTCCTCATCTGCAACGGCAGCGTGATAGTGCCCATCTTCATGCAGGAGCGCGAGGACGACCGCGCGCTCGGTATCCTGCGCGAGGCCTTCCCCGGCCGCCGCGTGGTTGGCATTGATGCACGCCGCCTGGTGATTGAAGGCGGTGCCATTCACTGCATCACCCAGCAGCAACCCAGAGGAACGGCAAAATGATTAATGATTAGTGATTAATTAAAGAGGGCTCCTTCCGGAGCCCTTCTGTTTAATATCCCTGCCACATGGATTCCGGCTTGGAGAGCAGAATCTCATCACCAGGTTTCAGCGAGGCAGAATCATAGGTAGTGCGCCAGCGATAGCGCAAACCGTTCGGCTGCGTCAGCAGCACATCGATTCCCTGCTCGCCCGTGCCGGCATTCTGGCGCGCAGTAAGCTCGCTAACAG
>JAFZGH010000219.1 GCA_017555465.1 Akkermansia sp.
ATACTTCCGCGCCGCCCGCGAGAAGCGCGAGTGGATTCTCGCCCACCCGGAATATGTGGACGATGTGCTCAACACCGGCGCCGCCCGCGCCCGCGAGGAGGCCGCCAAGGTACTCACCCGCGTGCGCCAGGCCGTGGGCCTTGGCTGGGTGTAAAGTCCGACCAACGGGAGGATATCGCTCGCCACGCCAAAACTGGCGACAGCGGAGTCTCCGAAGGGATTTCGGTCCCTGTCATCAGTCTGCACAAAAGACTTGGCATTGGGAAAACATACTCCCGATGCCCGGTTTATTACTTACAAAACCGGCGGTTATCACAGCATCGAAATCGGGAATGCCACTGCTCCCTTATCAAGAGAATACGCCTGCTCTGCCGTGCAGAACACAATGCCCGGGTGTAGAGTAAATGCCCCGGTGGGAATCTTGGCGGCATGCCGCAAATCCGCAGCAACCGGACTGCTACTGCGCTTGACCTCCATGGGATAAATAGTACCGTCCTGAACCAGCACAAAATCCACCTCTGCCGTTCCCTTGGCATCACGAAAGAAGTAGAGCTGAGGGCGCTTGCCATTATGGTTGAAGCTTCTGATAAGCTGCCCATAAACCCAGGTCTCGAGGATAGCACCAGCCATTGGACTATTCATCAAGGATTTCGGACTCTTCCACCCAGCCAACCAGGCACACAGGCCGGCATCCATGAAATAGAGCTTCGGAGTTTTGGTAAGGCGCTTGATGGCATTTGCAGAATACGGCTGCAACAGGGAAATAATACCCGTGGTTTCCAGAATGGAAATCCAGGACTTCACCGTATTGGGAGACACCTCCGCATCCCTTGCGATATCAGCATACACCAGTTGCTGCCCCGTACGCAACGCTGCCGACTGCATGAATTTCACAAACGCAGCACGGTCACCTACCTGGGAAAGCTCCCGCACATCACGCTCCAGATAGGTGCGCATGTACGAGTCGTAAAAATCCTCCGCTTCCAGTTCCTCATCCTTCCACAAAGCCGGGTAACCGCCACGCCAGATACGCTCGTACAACTCATGTATATCGCAGACAGAGCCGCCTGCCAGGTATCCGCTCAACTCCTCCGGATTAAATACCGGGGCTGCGTCACCATTCCCCAGCATCTCCCTCTGCGACATACTGTGCAAATCCAGTATTCCCACGCGACCAACCAAGGTTTCAGTTACCCCCTGCATCAGATGAAACTGCTGAGACCCGGTCAGCCAGTACAGACCATTCCGGCGACTCTCATCCACTTTCATCTTGATAACCCGCAGTAACTCCGGTGCGTACTGCACCTCATCAATGAACAACGGGGCCTTATGCTCCTGCAAAAAGCCCATCGGATCCTTCTTCGCCTGCGCCGCCAGCGTATAATCATCCAGCGTCACGTAGTTCATCCCCTCCGGACACAGTTCCCTGAGCATCGTTGATTTACCCACCTGCCGAGCACCCAGCACTAGCACACTCGGATAGTGAGCCGAAAGATATTTCACCTTCGCCTCGGCTGTTCGTGCATAATAGGGAGTCTCATTCTTCATACCTGCCTCATTTTGCCCCATTTTCAGCTCTTAGTCAAGCCAATTAGAAAAAATCCGCAACTACATAGTAGAAAAATCCGCAGCGCCACTGCGGATTTTTCCTTTTGCCTCATAACCCGTTTGCCAACATATTGTTGCAAACGGAACATTTTTCAGATTTTCCAGGAATTACCTATTTTTCGGTCGTTTTTTTCGAATATCCCTACCAGAATCAAACCGGGCATCGGGAAAAACATACTCCCGATGCCCGGTGCTTATACAAACGCTGGTAAAATCACATGCCGTATTTCCGCTTTGACCCTTTCTTGACCAGAGTGGTCTCTGAAGCCGGGTACGGAGCAGCAGGCAGACCTGCGGCGTTCACCAGATTAGGCTCCATGAACACGGCCCAGCCGTAGCGCAGGTATTTCGGAGATTTCACACCATCCGCCGAAAGAATGACCTTATCGCCCTGAATTTCTGCCACCGCAGGTACGAAATTCTTATCCGCACCGGCCAGCTCAAAGCCCACCGGGGCAGCGCCATTGGTGGTCTTGAGTCCCTCTGCATGATTGAAACTTACTTCCACCTCGGCACCACTGGTTTTCACTCCACTGATGCGGGGGCCATAAGCGGCAATATCCTTGCCATAAACCTCCTTGAGCGCCGTAGCAGCCAGGCGTTCACCCACTTCCAGCTTGCGGGGCGGGTGTACATCGCTATTGGTGGACCCCAGGTCCAGGGTCACGACATAATGCACGTCAGGCAATTCCTCTGCCACCTCGGCCTGCACCTGGCGGAACTCCGGCCAGTAGGCGCGCAGTGCGCTTTTATCGTTAATGCGGGGCAGCTGCACCATGATAAAAGGCATGGAGGGATTGCCCAGCCGGGCGCGCCATGAGCAGATAACATCCCGCAGCAGCTTCTTATTCTGCCCGGCATCCTTGATTTCGGCATCGGATTCACCTTGGTACCAGATAGCCCCGGCCACCGGGATCCCTTCCCACTGGGAAAGGCCTGTATCATAGAGGTAGGACGGCGCATAGGGATGCAGCGAAAAATCACCACCCGGCCCCACATTCTGCTGTGCCCGGCCCCGCACCCATTCACTGGCATACTTGCTCATTACCCAGTCATTCCCCTGGCATCCGGGATATTCCGTGCGCACCCAGTCGCGTGGAATCCAGGCCAGCATATTCGAACCTCCCAGGGAGACATGAATCACGCCCACGGGCACCCCCAGTTGTTTCTGCAAGGCCTGCCCGAAGTAGTACCCCACGGCCGACATCTGATTCGTGGCTCCCGGTGCGCTCACGGACCATTTGCCGACATACATCTGCTTGTCTTTCAAGCGTTGCAGCAATGCCGGCGTGTACCTGGGCGGACTCGTATGCACTTGCGGCTGGCTGTGGTAGAAGCGGAAATTCTCATTGGCAGACTGGGCAATGGTCTGGGCGTTACCGGGTGTCTGGTTGAGACGCCAGAGCATGTTGGACTGACCGCTGGCCACCCATACTTCGCCCACCACCACATTCTGCACCGTGGCAGTAGAACCGTTCTGGCTGGCTTCCAGCGGCTGACCCTGGGCGTTAGCCTCCATGGGCTGCAGCACCGCCTGCCAGCGTTTGCCCTTTACCTCGGCTTTCACCTTTTGGCCGTTGAACTGCACCGTCACCGGATCAGAGGGATTATCCGTCGTACCACGCACCTGCACTTCACGCCCCCGCTGCAGCACCATACCATCCCCGTAGATGGCATCAAACTCCACCGCTGCCAGTGCTGGAAGCGATCCCATCATCGCATATAGGATAAAACGATTCATAGTTATATTCCTACCATATAGTTAGGGATAAAGGAAGTATTTTTTTCATAAAAGAGCCTTAAAACGATAAATTTTGAAATTCGGAGCAAATTCCGCTTGACTAATAAG
>JAFZGH010000026.1 GCA_017555465.1 Akkermansia sp.
ACCAATCCCTCCGGCGGGACAGCGCCCGACCGGTTGCATACCCCGGCAAAACAACGCACACGCGGCTCGGCATCCTTCACCACCGCATGAAAAATGCCCAGCCCCAGCACCGCTGCAAACAAACTCACAGCAGACAAACTCCCCAGATAATTCCAGAGAGTCTCAAAAATCCCCTTCAGCGAGCTACCCGCCTTCCTTACAATCCTACGCATGCAGGGCAGATACTAACGCCCCCGCCTGCCATTCGATACAATTTAGATAATCCCTCTGCGCCACCCCGGCACAGCAAACTCAATACATTCTGTCCCCCTTAACGCGGGCTATGCAGACGCCGGTACGCCGTGCGCATGCACAGCACACTCACCAGCAGCATGAACGCCGTGCCCAGCAACGCAGGCACCCAGTTCACCTGGTCACCAGCCTGCCAGAGCCTCACCCACGAAGCCAGCGGCAGAGCCGCCACCACTACAGCCACCACACACCACGCAGCCGACACGGCCATGCGGCGCGCAACGCGCTGCTGCGGACGCGAATGCCGGCGCAGCGTCATCTCCTCATTTTTGCCCTTACGATATTTACCACCCATAATATTTCACAACTCTACCACAATCATTGACTTTGGCAAGCTAATTCCGCTTATTTTTCAGCACAATGCGTGCATTTAGCCTTGAAAATCGGGCAATTTACGCTAAAATACGCCGCACGGGAACAATTGCACACCGCAATTTCCCCAGAAAACTTCAACCACATCATATATAGTAACTATGGCTAAACTCACTGTACGCGACCTCGACGTCGCCGGCAAGGAAGTGCTCATGCGCGTTGACTTCAACGTGCCCATGAAGGATGGCAAAATTACCAACGATGCCCGCATCGTGGCCGCTCTGCCCACCATCAAGTACCTGCTCGAGAACGGCGCCCGCCTCGTTCTCTGCTCCCACCTGGGCCGCCCCGAGGGCACTGGCTACCAGGCTGAGTTCTCCCTGGCCGCTGCCGCCGAATGCCTCGCTGGCCACCTGGGCAAGCCCGTTGCCTTCGTGCCCGAGACCATCGGTGAAGCTGCCACCGCCGCCCGCAAGGCTCTGCAGAACGGCGACGTCATGCTGCTGGACAACGTGCGCTTCGACAAGAAGGAGAAGAAGAACGACCCCGAGTTCGCCAAGGCTCTGCTGGGTGATGCCACCCTGTACGTGAACGACGCTTTCGGCTCTGCCCACCGCGCCCACGCCTCCACCGAGGGTGTGACCCACTTCGCTGAGAAGTCCGCCATGGGCTTCCTCATCGAGCGCGAGCTCGAATACCTCGAGGGCAAGCTGAGCGCCCCCGAGCAGCCCTTCGTCGTCATCATGGGCGGCGCCAAGGTGTCCGACAAGATTCAGGTGCTCTCCAAGCTCATGGAGAAGAGCCAGACCTTCATCATCGGCGGCGCCATGGCCAACACCTTCCTGGCTGCCCAGGGCCACGATGTAGGCAACTCCAAGATTGAAGCCGACAAGCTCGACCTGGCCAACCAGATTCTGGCCGACGCCAAGGCCAAGGGCGTGACCTTCGTTCTGCCCGCCGACACCCGCTACACCTTCAAGTTCGAGGAAGGCGCAGAGACCTTCTGCACCGCTCCCTGGGCAGAGGGCGGCTCCGTGCCCGCAGAGGGCATGGGCATCGACATCGGTGACAAGGCCATCGAAGAATTCTGCGGCATCCTCAAGGGCGCCAAGACCGTGCTCTGGAACGGCCCGCTGGGCGTGTTCGAGCTCGACTCCTTCGCCAAGGGCACCAAGGCTATCGCCGAATGCCTCGCCGAGAGCGACTGCACCTCCATCGTGGGTGGTGGCGACTCCGTGACCGCAGCCAAGAAGTTCAAGGTTGCCGACAAGCTCTCCTTCTGCTCCACCGGTGGTGGTGCTTCCCTGGAGCTGCTCGAAGGCAAGGTGCTTCCCGGCATCGGCTCCCTCTCCGAGAAGTAAAGCTTCTCCAGGAGCAATCCCTTCCCAAGCCCGGCAGACGCAAGTCTGCCGGGCGTTTTCCTTTATCCGCTGCCGCAAAGCGGCAGGTAGAATTTACTTCGTAATTCCCTTGCTCTGCAAGGGAAACTATGCTACCCTCTCCCCGCGAACAAATTCGGCAATTTTATGATTATTCAGAACGAATTCATCAGCATCAGCATCGAAACCGCAGGCCGCCGCCTGGCCAGCGTCGTGGTGCAGGACAAAATCAACGGCCGCTGCTACGACCTCGGCAAAAACATCTTCACCATCCAGCTCCAGGAAGCAAAGACGGACGAAGCCTGCTCCAAAAAAGAATACACCGACACCTGCCTGCCTCTCAGTGCAGATGACCTCATGAGCGGTGAGCTGCGCGTAGAAAGCATCGCCGCAGATGCCACCGCCCGCCGCCTGGTGGACCGCCGCGCCGGCACCCGCGCCACCCTTCCCTTCGCCGTCACCACAGATGGCTACCAGCTCACCTGGTGGGTAGAACTGCGCGAAGGTGCTCCCTACTTCCGCTGCGGGCTGCACATCAACCCCATGCAGTTTGCCATGCCCGCCCGCAAAATCACCCTTCTGAATGTAACGGCACCCGAGGCACGAGTGGAAGGCACGGTGAAAGGCGCCCCCATCGTGGCCGCAGGCAACCGCCTGTTTGCCGGCGTGGAAAGCCCGCTTTGCACCAGCGAAGTAACCGCCGGGGGCTTCATGTGCTCGCTGGAGCGCACCACCCACCTGCCCAACCGCACCGTGAGCACCATCTCCGCCGTCATGGGCTTCTGCCAGCCCGGGCAGCTGCGCCGCACCTTCCAGCTCGCCTACCTGAACGAGGAACGCGCCCGCGCCTACTTCCCCCTGCTCAACTACAACACCTGGTACGACATCGGCTACTTCTCCCGCTACAACGAGCAGGACGTGCTCGATACCGTGCGCCTCTTCGGCGAGGAACTCGTGACCAAGCGCGGCGCAGTCATGGATTCCTTCCTCTTTGACGACGGCTGGGACGACACCGAAACCCTCTGGCAGTTCCACGCCGGCATGCCCAACGAGTTCCGCGAAGCCCGCAAGCTGGCCGAAAGCTACGGCGCACAGCCGGGCGTGTGGTTCTCCCCCTGGGGCGGGTACGGCCAGCCCAAGCTCAACCGCATTGCCGCCGCGGGAAATACCTACGAGACCAACGAACGGGGCTTTGCCCTCTCCGGCCCCAGATACTACGAACTCTTCCGCGACATGTGCCTGCACATGATACGGGAGAACGGCTGCAACCACTTCAAGCTCGACGGCTGCTCCGGCATGGCAGAACCCGCCCCCGGCTCCCGCTTCGGGTCTGATTTCGAAGCAGCCATCGCCCTCATCGACGAGCTCCGCGCCGAACGTCCGGATATCTACATCAACCTCACCACCGGCACCTGGGCCAGTCCCTTCTGGTTCGGCATTGCAGACAGCATCTGGCGCGGCAACTGGGACCACGACTTCTGCGGCGAAGGCACCGCCCGCCAGCAGTGGATCACCTTCCGCGATGCGATGATTTACGCACACAACGTCAAAATCTCCCCGCTCTGCCCCATCAACTCCCTCATGACCCACGGCGTCATCTACAACAAGGGCGCCCGCGGCCTCACCACCACCGAGGGCAACGACCTGGCAGATGAAATCTGGAGCGGCCTGGGCCTCGGCACCCAGATGCAGGAACTCTATATCACCCCCTCCATGCTCCAGCCGCACGAGTGGGACACCCTGGCCGCAGCCGCCAAATGGACCCGCGCCAACGCCGCCACCATGGTGGACTCCCACTGGGTGGGCGGTGACCCCGCCGCTCTGGAGGCCTACGGCTTTGCCTCCTGGAGCCCGGAGAAAGGCATCCTCGTGCTGCGCAACCCCGCCGCCCGCGAGCAGGAATTCTGCTTCGACCCCGCCGCCGTATTCGAGCTGCCCCTCGGCGCCCCCCTGCGCTACACCCTCAGCTCCCCCAAGGGCGACACCCTGCCAGCAGAAGCACAGGCCGGCAAGCCCACCACCCTCAAGCTCGCCCCCTTCCAGGTTCTCGTCATCGAAGCCACTGCCTGCTAAGGCGGTGGCTTCCATCCCGCCCCGCAGGGGCGGGATTTCATTGAGGGCGCTCCGCGGCGCCCGACCTTCATCCAGGGCACTACCTCATACCAGGCACTGTTTACACCTTGCCGCCAACCGGCACAAAACCTGCGTTTGCTTTCACTTTACTCGCGTGCTCGCGCATCGCCTTGATTTCAGCCCTGAATGGAGCCAGAATCGGCTTCTGCCCGGCGCGGTGCATATTCAACTTCACCCCTGGCCACCAGGTACGCCAAGCCTTACCGCGCTCATTTTCCTCGGCTCGCACCTGGGCAATTCCCTGCTCATTTCCCTGAGCATCCATAAACCTCGCGCCATTCCGATACTCCGGATAAGGCACACGCTCCCCGCTGATGGTGGAATACTTCGTTTTCCCGGTATAAGCATCCTGCCCACCATCCAGATAGAGCAGGCCCAGCACCTCTGCAAACAAGGCCTGACGCAGCACCGGGGGCATCTGCCGCAGAAAATAAATACCGCGCTGCACCTCCAGCTCCTGTAATTCCTCAGCAAACGGCCCGAACGCAGCCTCATTCCCGGCCCGGTAAATATGCAGTTTGGCCTGCTTCCATACATCCTGTTTCAGAGCAGCATTGCCACGACGAGCCGCATAGAAGTCATACAACTTACCATCACCGCCAATATACTTCGCACCTTGCTGTACATAGTTAAAGGGAACACGAACCTTTTCAACCACCTTTCCACGTTGCCTCACCTCCACCGTCTCGCTCCCCCTCTTGCTGCTGTACGCACTGCTGCCATTTTCCATGAACAACAGGCCGCGCATCTCAGCCAGCACCGCCTCACGCTGAGCCCGCGGCATCTTCCGCATGCAGCTGTTCACCTGCCGGGTATGCTCTTTCACATTAACCGGGGCAGACCCCGGCGCAACATTCACCATACCCGCCAGCAGGCACGTCGCCAGCACCATCTGAATGAATTTCCTCATCATAAAAACGCCAGCTAAGCAAATCTCCTTCCATCACTTCTGCGGAACCGGAATAAGAATATTGTACAGGCGATCCAACTTGGCAAAAGCCTCCTGCGATGTTTCCACCTGCAGCTTCGTGGACTTCGGCTCATACTCAATACCGCCCAGCTCCGGCAGCTCAACACCATATTCTGCAAGTTGTTCCGTTATCAGTTCCTTCCACCTGTCAGCCTTGACAGGCTCAGCTTTATGCTGATTCTTCTTGCGCTCAAAGCTACCTTTCTTATCTACTTTCGCCGCGTTGCTTGCATTGCGTTTTAAGAGCTTGACCGTCTGATCACTCACCCAGTAATACCGGGTTTCAAGCTGTCGAGGAACTATCGTCACCTTGCGGCCTTTGACCCGGTAATAGCCACCACATGCATCGCACAATTTAACAAGGGCATCATACAGCGTAGAACCGGAGAAATCCAGTTCTCCAGAAATAGAAACAGATGAAGGATTCTGCAGTTCCGTCCCTATACGCAAGCCTTTTGCCTTACCGCCCAGTTTGGTGTGCAGTGCCAGATATTTCACCACGTGCCCCAGATTACTTGAAGAATCGAAAACCACGGGAACAACAAATATTTCATTCATCTGCGCATCTGCCACAAAGCGAGGTTGCTTTGCCACCTCGTTCTTATAAAAAGGCCAGTCGTTTTTCCTGACCCATTCTGCATACATATGAGCAATGGAGGTCTTAGCTCTTGAGCACCCCTGCTTGGAACCGCTCAGGCGGATCTGGTTTTTCCCCTCCGAAACCAGTTTAACCCGGCCGGTCGGATACTTCTTTGCATGATGGGACTTGACCCTCAATTTATTCTCTTTCGAGGATGATTCATCAAAATAGGTGTAGCGCATCTCTCCCGGACAGATTACCACCTCTTCTGCTGTTTCTGAATCGAATGGGAAAACATGAACTGCCCCATCTTTTACGCAATAAGCGCAAGCCGCCTCCAAGCAGACAGCCTCCAGCATCTCCGCAGTGGTACCGCCTGAAATCTTGCAATCATGTTTGATTTTCTGATCCGCAAGAGGTTCGCTGAAATCATCCTTGCTCGGCGCGCGTTCAAACTTCAACGCCCTACCGGATTCGGCCCACTGTTTCTCCATATGGTCCAGCACCTTATTGAGCGGAGTTCCCTCGCTCAACTCCAGCGAAGCCATGCGCACGCGAAGCAGCGACTCCACCAGTTTCAACTGTTCATCTGCTGCAGAGTCCCCCTTTCTGAGCAACCGCTTTGCTGCGGTAGAAAAACCATCTGCATACAACGGGCCGAGACACATAACACCACCCGACAGCACAACCAACAGCTGCAATACATTTCGAACAAAACGCTTCATACTTCTATTGTATAGCAACTTTCCACTGCCGCGTCAAGACTTCTTAACCACCAAGGTGAATGCAGGGCAATACGCCCATTCTACTTACCAACTCTACCAAACAGGGAAACACCAGAACCTGAACCACATCCCATCCACAAGCAAAGAGCCCGAACTTCACCTGTGCCAATGTCATACCCACACCACTACTCCCTATTCCCTCCCCTTCAGCCACTGGCAGAAGGCCTGCGCCCACTTCAGCGAAATACCGGGCAGCTCTGCCAGTTCCTCCGGTCTGCGGGAGCGGATGCCCGGCACCGTATGAAAACGCGCCAATAAAAGCTCCTTGCGGCGCGGCGTCATGCCCGGGTACGCATCCAGGCGGCTCTCCCGCACACGCTTGCGCACCAGCAACTCATTATAATTATTTGCAAAGCGGTGCGCCTCATCGCGCAAGCGCTGCAGCAGGCGCAGCGCCCCGCATTCGTGGCTGAGCACCAGCGGCTCTGCCTGCCCCGGCAGGTAAATCTCCTCATCGCGCTTCGCCAGGCCCACCACCGGCATCTGTTGCAAACCAATCTCCGCCAGCACCTGCACCGCAATCGCCAGCTGTCCCTTGCCGCCATCCACCACCACCAGATCCGGCACCTTGATTGGCGCTTTTCCCGCCAGCGAGAGTTCCTTCAGCCAGGCATAGGTATCCACCCCGGCGGGCTTATCAAAAAGCGCGCTGCTCTCATTCACAATACGCGAATACCGGCGGCGCACCACCTCCAGCATAGAAGCAAAATCATTCTGCCCGTCCACCCCCTTGATACGATACCGCCGGTACGCCGCATTATCCGGCCGCCCCTGCGTAAACCGCACCATGCTCGCCACAATATGATTGCTGGAAAGGTTTGAAATATCAAAACACTCCATCACTGCCGTCGGCTGCGGCATGCCCAGCGCATCCGCCAGCTCCGCAAGGTCGCGGTCGGGGTCCACTGTACCCGGCAGATCAGGCGAGCGGCGGGCAAAACGCCGCGCAGGCTCCAGCGTCTTGATGATATTCTCCCGCACATCGCGCAAGCGCGCCGCCTGCTCAAAATCCAGCGCATCGGCCGCTGCCATCATCTCCTGCGTCAGCGCATCCAGATGCACCTGGCGCCCGCGCCCCTCCAGCAGCCCCAGTGCCGCCTCAAAATTCTCCCGGTACTCCGCCGGCGAAATCCGCCCCACGCATGGCGCAGAGCAATGGCGGATCTCATCATCGTGGCAATGCCGGTACTGCTCCTCCCCCGGATGGCGGCAGGTACACGTCCGCAAGCGGAAACGGTGATTCAGCCACTCCACCGTCTCCTTCAGCGCCGTAGCATGCACAAACGGCCCGATATAGCGCGCTCCGTCATCCTTGCGCAAGCGCACCAGCGAAAAGCGGGGAAATTCCTCCTGGCGGCTCGCCCGCAGCAGATAATACCGCTTATCATCCCGCAGCTGCACATTATAATGAGGGCGGTACTCCTTGATGAGCTTCTGCTCCAGAATCAGAGACTCCTGCTCATTCCGCACCTCATAATAATCGAAATCCACAATCGCCGCAATCAACGCACGCGTCTTGCCATTCTCCAGCGTCGCGCGCGACGGCGAAAAATAATTCGCCAGCCGCCGGTGCAAATCCTTCGCCTTCCCCACATAAATCACGCCACCGCCCTCCCCCTTCATGAGATACACCCCGGGGCAGTGCGGCGTCAACCTCCACTTCTCCTTGAGGTTCACCTTCGGCATAGCCACATCATACCAGAACGCCCCCGCGAAATCAATGCCGAACCCACAGCCGCGCCCCCGAGGCGCAACGCAAAAAAGCCGGATTCCCACCCCAGCACCCCCTATTCCTCCTGAATATACTTGTCACACCACTATATTATAGTGAAGCAATCGCATAAGCGCGCTATGCTCAATTCGTATGACATCACAACACATCACGAGATGCGACAAAGAATTCGGCGCCTTCAGTGGATGGCGTTTCTGCATCACCCGATTCAAACAACGCCTCGTGCGCTACTTCTCCGACCTCGAATACGGCAGCTCTGAAAACGCCCGCGCCGAAGCCGAAGCATTTCGTGAGCACACCTACAACCTGCTCGCCCAGAATCCCGGCAACGAAGCCGCCATTCTCCAGAAACTCAGCACCGAATACCGCCGCACACGCACCCTGCCGGCAGCCCTGCGGCGCTATGCCCCCAGCACCACGCAGCGCAAGGCCATCACTTTCCGCATCACCCCGCAACTCAGCCGCGCACTGGAGCACTACAGCTCCTTCATGGGACTTGAAACCAGCTCCGTCATCCGCCTGGCGCTCTACAACTACTTTATCCACGTGGCAGCCCGCAGCGAGCGCCCCGGCCCCGCCGAGCTCCAGGAACACGTAGACGAACTGGAAGCACAGGCCATGGCCCTCGGCCTCCCCGCCTTTGCCGAACTGATGACCAACGACATCAACACCGTCCCCTACCAGAACGAATACCCCATTCTGGAAGACATGGGGCTGATGGCCGCGGAAGACGACGAAAACTGATTTACCTCCCAATCAGAGACGGCAACGGATAATTCTACGTTTTCCACGTCTTTGCGCTTTCCAAAGCGCAAAGGATGTGCTAGACTCTGCGGCGCAGCCGCAGCATGCGGCTACGAATGGTGAATTTTATTGATTATGAGTGACCCGAGCAAATTCCGCAATCTGGCTATTATTGCACATGTAGACCACGGTAAGACAACGCTGGTGGACCAGCTGCTTAAGGCTGGTGGTACATACCGCGAGAACCAGGAAGTGCAGGAGCGTGCAATGGATTCCATGGACCTGGAGCGCGAGAAGGGCATCACCATCAAAGCCAAGAATACATCTATTCACTGGAATGATTACACGATTAACATTGTGGATACCCCCGGGCACGCGGATTTCGGTGCTGAAGTGGAGCGCGTGATGAAGATGGTGGACGGCGTGATTCTGGTGGTGGATGCTTACGAGGGCCCGCAGGCGCAGACGCGTTTTGTGCTGCGCAAGGCGCTGGAGGAAGGACTGCTGCCGATTGTGGTCATCAATAAGATTGACCGCCCGCATGCGGATGCCATGAAAGTGCATGACCAGGTGCTGGAGCTGCTGCTGGATCTGAATGCAACAGAGGAGCAGTTTGAGGCACCGTTTGTATACGGCTCTGCCCGCGATGGTTATTTCATGAACAGCCCTGAGGGTGAGGCTCCGGTGGATTGCTCGCCGCTGCTGCACCAGATTGTGAAGCACATTCCCGCCCCGAAGGATGCCGACCCGGATAAGCCGTTCAAGATGCTTAT
>JAFZGH010000220.1 GCA_017555465.1 Akkermansia sp.
GCGCTACCTCATAGAAAACTACACCACGCCGGATGCGCTGGTGGTGGACCCTTTTGCGGGCAGTGGCACCACGTTGGCGGCTGCGGCATCGTGTGGCCGCCGTTCTATTGGCAGCGAGCTGAATGCTGACTACTACGCCGCAGCCTGCGCCCGTCTGGGGCTGTTTAATCAGCCAGCCGAGCAGATACCCACCTGAAACAAGAAAGGCCGCCAGCGGGCATCTGGTGGCCTTTTTCATGGCGGGTTGACCGCGGGCTTTCCGCCGATACGCGGCGGGATATCCGCGCGGTTCCCTCATTTAGTTGAGATTTTTTCCTCAAACCGAAAAACGCGATACAGGGTTCTCTACAAAGCCGACAGATGACCCCCCCACCTATTCCAACGGCACAGACGGTTTCATGGCGCTGGAATATTACATAGTGAAGGATTCCGGCGGCACTCTGACCACCAACAACCTGAGCCAATACACCTTCAATGGTGCTGTGCTTGACGACTCCGTAGGCAAATACTACGCAGAAGACAATTCACTTATCCTCAGCCTGCAAGGCGCGGGTGATTATTATGTGAACACACAGGTGAAGGCAGGCGGCTCCGAAGCCTCCGCCGGCACAGAAAACGCCACTGGCTATGTCATCAACAATGGTGGTAAGCTGACCGTGGATGGCGCCTTGGCCAGCAGCGTGGTGAACGGCATCCGGGTGGCAGATAAAGCAGCCGCCGAAATCACCTTGCTGAACCAGACCATGTCACACGCTCAGACCGTCACCATGGGAGACGACGCGACTGTATCCTACATCCTGGATAACGCCACGCTGAATCTGAGCAATCTGGGCCATGTCACCAACGTTACCGGGCTGGACCTGCGCAACGGTTCTCTGGTAGAGCTGCACAGCACCGATTCCAAACTGGGAACAGACGTTGACAAGGTGCAGGTTAAGCTGAGTGGCAACTCTGCTATCTCTCTGCAGAACAGCGCTTCTGTCGGCAACGATGTATGGGCCGATATTGAAATCGATGGCGCGGGTGAAATCCGCGGCACCACGTATGGTGACGACAAGACCTCCGTGCAGGGCACTATCACAGGTTCCGGCACATTGTCCCTGAAGAAAGATGCTGATGAACACGCCAACAGCTTCATTGTAGCATCCACCATCTCCGATAAAGAAGGCGGAACCGGACTGAAAGTGGTTGTCGATATTGACAATGGTGTTACCCTCAACGGCAAAAACACCTACACCGGCGGCACGGAGATTAAGGGAGGCACACTGACCACCGCCAACACCGACGCCCTGGGCGGTGGCGGGGTCACGCTGAACGGCGGTACCCTGAAGCTGTCAGAAGCCCTTACGGTGAAAAGCCTGGAATACTACTCCGGCTCCGTGGTGCTGAACGATAAAGACCTCACCGTCACCAACGTGCTCAAAGTCACCGATGCCGCCCTGGCCATCACCGGCAGCGGCTCCACCACCGTGGGCACCCTGCACCTGGCTGCAGGCGGCAGCATCTCCGCAGAAGGCAGCCTCGCCATGACCAACCTGACGCTGGACAGCGGCTCCACCATCAATGAAGCCCTGACCCTCAGCAACGGCACACTCACCCTGACCTCCGGCATCACGCTGGGCGGCGAGCTGCTCACCAGCGTGCTCGGCCTGCAGAGCGAAACCGATTCTGTCACCCTGCTCTCCGGCATCTCCTCATTCGTGCTGGACGGCACCACCTATGACCAGAACACCCGCGCTGCCTTTGCCGCCGTTGACCTGGCCACCGTCTTCACGGCTGAAGGCCTCGCAGCAGACACCTACCTGCTCAGCTACAGCGATGGCAAGGTGACCATCACCATGAGCTCCACCCCCGCCGTGCCCGAGCCCACCACAGCCACACTGAGCCTCCTGGCGCTTGCTGGACTGGTCATGCGCCGACGGAGAAAGTAAGACTGCATGTAGAATGTAGAAAGTAGAATGTGTAAAATTCCCTGCCGCGCTCCTTCCGGAGCGCGGCAGCTTGCATTGCGGAAATTGGAGAGCGCAACGCGGGCGGCAGAAAGCCTCGGCGTCCTGTCACGGCGAATCTTCAGCGAAGACGGAAGCAAGCGGAATTCATAGCCCACGGTAGTGGGCGTAAGATGGTAGCCGGGGGTAAGCTCGCGTTAGCGAGCGCAGCCCCCGGTTCTCTCAAAAAAAAGAACCGGAGCCCGTGATAACGGGTGAC
>JAFZGH010000221.1 GCA_017555465.1 Akkermansia sp.
AGCCGCTCCTTGTCACCAACTACGAGAACATCCGCAGGGGCAAGCTGGATATCTGCCGTAAGACTGATACCGGCTATGAGTGGCACGTCCCGCACGAGACACTTATCATCTTTGACGAGTGCCAGAAGTGTAAGGGTCGTGACTCCCTCAACGCTCGCTTACTCATCGGAGCCCGCGCTCGTCATTGCCGCATCCTGCTGTGTTCAGCCACCGCCGCCAGCAACCCGCTTGAAATGCGAGCCCTCGGCTTCGCTCTTGGCCTCCATAACCTGTACAACTACTGGTACTGGGCTAAGCGGAACGGCGTGCGTGAAGGCTTCTTCGGCATGGAGTTCAGCGGCGATGAAGAGTGCTTGCGCCAACTGCACAACGATATCTTCCCGCTGCGTGGTAGCCGCCTCCGCATTGCAGATATCCCGGACTTCCCGGAAACCATCATCGAGCCCGCCATTGTTGAGACTGGTAAGGCCAAGGCGATTCAGGACGAGTACGACAACCTGAAGTACGAGCTGCGCAAGGCAGAACGTGAAGCTGATGGTAACAAGCTCGATGAGATTGCCGAAGCCCTGGGCTCGAAGAAAGCCAGCCACCTGACGCTTGTCCTCCGCGCCCGCCAAGCCATCGAGCTGCACAAAGTACCGGCGATGGTGGAAATGACCAAGACGGCCTTGGAAGAGGGGCAGAGCGTGGTCCTGTTGGTGAACTTCACCGAAACCATCTGCGCTCTGGCGGCGAAGCTCAACTGCTCCGACATCATCTGCGGTGGCCAGTCTGCGGAAGAACGCCAGTCCGTTATCGACCGATTCCAGCGCAACGAGATTCCGGTCGTCATTGCCAACATTCAGGCTGGCGGCGTGGGCGTGAGTCTGCACGACCCGACAGGCAAGCGCTCCCGCCTGAGCATCATATCGCCCACATTCTCCGCTGCTGATCTGCGCCAGGCACTTGGCCGTGTTCATCGCGCCGGTGGTGCTGCCAGCATCCAGAAGATTTGCTTCGCCGCCGGAACCTGTGAAGAACATACGGCTCAGGTGTGTGCTGCCAAGCTCGCCCACATCGACCTGCTTAACGATGGCGATATGCAACCCTTTCCCATTCATTAACAACGCTTAACCCAAAGAGTCAATCAATATGGATACAAACGACATTGAGAAGATGAAAGCCCTCGGCCATGTGATACGCCACTTGGCCTACATGGAGGGCGTGATGGAAACGAGAAGCAACAACGCCCGCAACTACGAGCTGCGTAGCTTTTACTCTGAACTGAAGGACATGTGCGAGGATGTGGTGCTGCGCTTGCAGTCACGCATTGAGAGCATCGGCAACGAGCTTGATAGAGAGGAGCTGTTTCCCAATGGCTAAGCACGCAAGACACTCGCCGTCCTCGCTCGGCTACAAGGAAGTATGCCCGGCCTTTTACGGCAAGAGCGGCACCAACGCCGCCGCCGAAGAGGGTACGCTCATGCACGAGGCTCTGGAGACTGACGATTACTCGAAGCTCAACGAAGAACAGGCCTTCCTCTGCGGGCTCTGTCGCGACTACCGCGATGGCGAACTCGCCAAGCTCGATAATCCGGTGCAATACCGCGAGCTGAGGCTCACGATCGCAGACGGCCTCACCTATGGTACTGCTGATTTTGTTGCGGTGGCCGGAAAGGTGGGCGTGTTGATGGACTGGAAGTTCGGCTACGGTGCCATCGAACCTGCAGAATCGAATGCACAGGGCTGTGCCTATGCTCTAGGGGTGTTCGAGAAGTTTCCCGAGCTGCAGGAGCTCAGCGTTCACTTCGTCCAGCCTCGCCGCCAGTACATCAGCACTCATACCTACACCCGCGAGGACACCGAGTACATGAAGCTCCGCATTGACACCATCGTCCGCAGAGCCAATGCCAAGCACAAGGAGGAGCAACCGGGTCAGCAATGCTGCTACTGCCGCAAGCAAGCCTCCTGCAAGGCGCTACGCAACCTCGCGCTGCCCATAGCCAGCCGCTACGCCGGGCTCAGCATCCCCGAGGAGCTGCACCCCTCCAACATCACCGACCCGCGCATGATCGCGCAATGCCTCGAC
>JAFZGH010000027.1 GCA_017555465.1 Akkermansia sp.
TGTATAATGCGCGCGCATCCAAGCGATGATTCAAGCTATGTCCGGCAATCTCACTTACAAGCAGTCCGGCGTCGACACTATTGAGGCGCAGTCTTTTGTTTCTGATATCAGTGCACACGTGAAGCGCACGCAGAAAAACCGTCAGCTCTGCAATGCTTTCGGTCTCTTTGCTGCCGCATACGACCTTTCCTCCTACAAGGAGCCGGTTATCGTGACCGGAACGGATGGCGTGGGCACCAAGACCGAAATCCTCTTCGACATGGATATGCTCGAAACCGCCGGTAAGGATCTGGTGGCCATGAACGTGAACGACCTGCTCACCACCGGTGGCGACCCCCTCCTCTTCCTTGACTACCTCGGCATTTCCAACCTGGAAACCGAGCGTCCCCGCATCACCCGCCTGGTGGCCGGCATGTGCGACTACCTCGAAAGCTGCAACTGCATCCTGGCCGGCGGCGAAACCGCTGAAATGCCCGGCGTTGTGCCCGAGGGTCTGGTGGAACTGGCCGGCTTCAGCATCGGCTGCGTTGAAAAGAGCGCAATGATTGACCCCAGCCAGGTGGCCGTGGGCGATATTCTCATCGGCTACCCCAGCGATGGCTTCCATGCCAACGGCTGGAGCCTCGTGCGCCGAGTCCTTGCCCAGAACCCCGACCTGCTCACCCAGGAAGAACTGCGCGACCTGCTCGCTCCCACCCGCCTGTACCATGACGTGGTGTACGATATGCGCAAGCTCGGCATCACCCCCAAGGCATACGCCCACATCACCGGCGGCGGCCTGCCCGAAAACCTGGAACGCTTCCTTGGCGAGAAGGGCGCTGACCTCGAAATCCCCTACTGGGACAACGCCCCCGCCCAGAAGGTGCTGCAGTTCGTTGATGCAGAAGACCGCTTCCACACCTTCAACATGGGTATCGGCTGGGTAGCCATCGTCTCCCCCGACCAGGTGGAACAGGCCCTTACCGCAGGTCCCGGCGGCTTTGTCATCGGCACCATGCGCGAAGGCAAGGGCATCAAGGTCACCGTACGCAAGTAACCCTCAAATACCATTTATATGTCCGCAGCCATCCGCCTGCTCAAACCGCTTTCCTACTTTGCAGAAAAGTACGGAAATCCCGAGTGGGCATTCAATAAACTGTTCCTCCTGCTGGAGAAACAGCGCAACCGTGGCCAGGACGGCGCTGGGTTCGGCTGTATCAAGCTGAACATGCCGCTGGGCGAGCCCTACATCTTCCGCTCCCGCGCAGTGGGTGGCTCTGCCCTTACTGACATCTTCACCACACAGCAGCGCAATCTGCGCAACATGCGTAACTCCGGCCTCATCGAAGGCTCGGATGCATACACCTTCAAGAAGCATTTCAACTACGGTGGTGAAGTGCTCATGGGTCACATGCTGTATGGTTCCAGCGGTGTGCAGTATGATGAAGGCAACTGCCACCCCTTCGTGCGCCGCTCCAACTGGCCCACCCGCACCCTCATGCTCCAGGGCGATTACTCCATGACCAACGTGGAGGAATTGCACGAGAAGCTCATGGAGCGAGGCCAGCATCCGGTGTTTGACACCAACACCCAGGCTATTCTGGAAGAAGTGGGCTACCACCTCGACGAAGCCCACACCGACAAATACCGCGAACTGCGCAAGCAGAATGTGGATGGTCGTGAAATTCCCCAGATTATTTCTGCCGAACTCAACCTCTATGATGTCATCAGCAACGCCTGCACCAACTGGGACGGCGGCTATGTCCTCATGGGGGCTGTGGGTAATGGTGACTTCTTCTGCCTGCGAGACCCGCACGGCATCCGCCACTGCTACTACATCCAGACCGATGAGCTCATCGCCATCGCCAGCGAGCGCGCACCGCTCATGAGCGTTATGGAAGTGGAAGCAAGCGATGTGCACGAGCTTGGTGCAGCCAACATGCTGCTGGTCAAGGCAGATGGAAAGGTAAGCATCAAGGAATACACCACGCCCGGCAAGTTCACCCCCTGCTGCTTCGAGGACATCTACACCTCCCGCGGCAACGACCCGGTCATCTACCGCGAACGCAAGGCCCTGGGTGCCAACCTCACGGAAAAAGTGGTCGCCAGCCTGGATAAGAATGACTTCTCCAAGGCAGCCATCACCTTCATTCCCAACACGGCAGAGGTTTCCTACTACGGTCTGCTCGAAGGCCTGCGCGCCTACCGCCGCAACAAGGTCTCCCAGGAGATGGTTGAGGCCTTCCGCAAGGGTGAGATGAGCGAAGCCCTCATCAACGAACTCATCCTGCGCCGCTGGCCGCGTGCAGAAAAGATTGCCCACAAGGACATCAAGCTCCGCACCTTCATCTCGGAAGCCAGCAGCCGCAAGCAAATGGCCTCCATGGTCTACGACCTCACCTATGGTGCAGTCGGCGAGGATGAAGTGCTCGTGGCCATCGATGACTCCATCGTACGCGGTACCACGCTCAAGATGAGTCTGCTGCGCCTGCTTTCCCGCACCAGGGCCCGCAAGATTGTGGTTGTATCCTCTGCACCGCAGGTGCGTTACCCTGACTTCTACGGCATCGACATGAAGGAAATGGGGCAGTTCGTTGCCTTCCTGGCCGCCATCAACCTGCTGCACCGCAAGGGGCTGAGCAATGTCATCACCGATGTGTACAACGAGTGCCGCTACCAGCTCACCCTGCCCATAGAGAAGCGCACCAACCCCGTGCGCCGCATCTACGGTGCCCTCACTGAGGACGAAATCACAGCCGAAATCTCTCGCATGGTCACGCCGGAGGACTCCCCCTGCGAAATCCAGTGCGTCTACCAGAGTCTGGAAGGCCTGCACAGTGCCATCGAAGCCCCCTGTGGCGACTGGTACTTCAGCGGCCACTATCCGACCCCGGGCGGTTACACCCTCATCAACAAGACCTATATCGCATGGTACGAAAAGACACGCGGCAGAGCCGGTGACTTCGTGCTGTAAGAAAAAGTCATCACCGGGGCGGGGAGCAGCCAGCAGTTCCCCGCCCCGGATTCCCCCAACCCCACCCTATGCCCTACCACCATGAAAGAAGCATCCAGAGAATCGTTTGCAGACCTGCCGGATGACGAACTCATCGCAAGCACCCTGGCAGGCAAGACACGAGCATACGATGAACTCATCCGGCGGCACAGCCGGAAGCTCAACGCCATGCTCATCCAGATGCTCAACAGCGAGGCAGACGCCTACGACATTGCCCAGGAATCCTTCCTCAAGGCCTTTCATTCCCTGCGTTACTTCAAAGGCAACAGCTCCTTCTACACCTGGCTCTACTCCATCGCGCTCAACAACGCGCGTAATTTTCTGCGCAAGCGCAAGCGAGAGCACAGCTACAGCCTCGATAACGATGAAAAAGGCAACCCGCTGGAAAAAGACAGCGAGCTGGCCGATGCCAACCTGGAATCTGACCCTGTCCGCAAGGCTCAGGTCAATGACCTGCGCAGCAAACTGACCCGCGCCATATCCCAGCTTTCCCCAGCCCACCAGGAAGTCGTGAACCTCTGCGACATCCAGGGGCTCTCCTACCCGCAGATAGCCAAACTTATCAATATCTCCGAGGGCACGCTGCGCTCCCGCCTGCACTACGCCCACCGCCAGCTGCAGGGCCTGCTGGCAGATGAGGTCTGAAGGGCTTTACTTACGATGCGGGGAGCAATGCCGCACCGGGTGTCGGTGTGGATACGCCCTGTGTGCATGCGCAGCAGGACGAGGGGCGCGGGGAGGCGCTATGTGCCGGTGTGGGCGGTGGCAATACCGCGGACCATGGTGGCAATGCGGCGCAGGCGGGCACGGACGGCACACAGGAGGCGGACATGGAGTACAGACAGGAGCACCAACAGTGAGGCTGACATGCACCCGGGCCTCTGCACGGCTGCCGCACAGGGCTACAAGTAACAGGCAGACGGCAAATACGCTTGAAAGAAGTTTCGTTTTCATATTGGCTTACATCAGAAAAGGCGACCGAGCGGCCGTCTTTTGTGTAAATTCCATGAAAAAAAATGACTCATCCGCGACGCAGCACGCGGGAAACAATCGCCTGCATTTCCGGTACGCGGAAGAGAACACAGCCGATGCCGTAGAGTGCAGCACCACCGATACCGCCCAGGGCCAGCGCTCCGAAACGGGAGAAGAAACTCCACTCGGTAAATGAGCTGAAGCAGAACGCGTGCACCAGGTAGCAGCCCAGGGCCAGCAGTGCCCCCGCGCCAGCAATGCGCAGCACGCCCGGCACCAGCACCCGGCAGGACATGCTGCCCAGCAAATGGCGCAGGTAGAGGAAGTAGAACACGAAGTTCAGCGTGGTCACAATCGAGGTAGTCAACGCCAGATACATGGCAGGCATTCCCAGGATATGCACGAAGGTATAGTTACAGCCCACGGAGATACAGAAAGCCACCAGCGCCAGCCCGGCAGGAGCCCAGGGTTTTTCCAGCGCCAGGAATACGGGCTGCAGCACTTTCATTCCCGCATAGGCCAGCAGGCCTGCCGAGTAGGCCGCCAGCACATTGCCGGTGAATTCGGAAGCTGCGGCATCGAACCGGCCGCGCTGGTAGAACACACTCACAATCTCCGTGCCCCAGATGCTCAGGAACACGGCAGAAGGCACTGCAAACAACGCCACAAAGCGTAAGGCTTTTGCCAGGTGAATCGAAATTTCCTGTCCGGCTTCGCCGCCGGCGGTCAGAGTCATGCGAGATACCGTGGGCAGCACCACCATGCCCACCGCCACACCGAAGAGGGCCACCGGCAGCTGCCACAGGTGGAATGCACTGGAAAGAGCCGTCACCGAACCGGGTTGCAGGTAGAGCGCAAAGGCAGTGTTGATGAAGATATTGGTCTGGGTAATGCCGGCAGCAATCACGCCGGGCAGCATGAGTAGCCACACGCGGCGCGCCGCCGGGTCTGTGAAGCTGAACCACTTTCCTGACCAGCGCAGGCCGATATCCCAATGCGGACGACAGCCCTTCTGCTTCATCTTGGGCAGCTGCACCAGCACCTGCGCCGCACCACCGCAGACTACGGCAACGGCAAAGCCATACAGGGCATCCGGCCCGAAAGAGGGGTCAATGAACCAGCCGATGAGCGCGCCCACGGCCACCGTGGTGAGGTTAAAGGCCGCACTGGCCAGGTTCGGCAGGCCGAACACGCCAAAAACATTCAACGCCCCCATGCACAGGGCCGAAACGGAGGCAAGCAGGATGAAGGGCCAGATGATGCGGCACAAATCCGTAGCGAGTGCCATGAAGCTGCGCGGTTCAATACGAGTCACGCCGGCAGGCACATTTTCCGCAGCGCAGGTGAGCGCGATTTTCTGGCCGTGCTCCAGTTTTTCCACCACAGAGAGGCGCAGGCAGGAATCGGCGGTAAGCCCTTCAATCTTTTCAGACGCCTCAAAGAGCACCTCTTTCATGCCATCAGCATTCGTTCGCAAGCCTCGGTAGGCGGCATCTGCGCAGACCATGGTGGGCGCGCCCCAGGGCGTGTGCAGCACCACGCGGGCACGCTCCGGATACAGCTGCTGCATGAATACCCCCGCAAGCAGAACACCGGCAGAAACAATGCAGATCATCAGCGATATGAGCTGCGAGCTCACGCGGTTGGCCAGCCCCCAGGCGGCCTGGGCGCCCTCCTGTTTCTCCACCTTGCTCATCACGCTGGTGAAGCTCTGGGAAAGCGCGCCTTCGGCAAACATATCGCGCAGCATGTTCGGCACGCGAAAAGCGGTCAGGAAAGCATCCAGCGCTCCGGTGGCACCGAAAAGCGAGGTATAGACAATCTCACGCAGCAGGCCGGTGAAACGGCAGCAGAAAATGGCAGCTGTGGCGATGAGGCTCTTTTTCTGCATCGAGGACATAAGCGCTGAAGATAGATAGGGTTATCGGACTTTTTCGGGCAAATCCTCGCGTATCTTGCGGGCAAAGGCCTTAGCGGTGGTCTTGTCACCCAGCAGCAGGCAGGTGCGGGAAAGTTCACGCATAGTGGAGCGGTAAAGGCCCTGCTCCGCTTTCTCCAGACGCTCCTTATCAGCTTCGCTCATCTGGTCAATGCTGTTCTGGATGGAACGCAGAGTGCGGAAACACACAATATCCTGCTCTGCCTTACGCTGCGCCAGCGCCAGATTCAAGCGGGCGCGCAGGGTCTTGCCCGTGGTAAGGTCTGGATTCACTTCCTCAACCATGCGGGTGCATTCCTGCACCCACTTGAGGGCATTTTTGTATTCCTGCTTCTGGGTGTAGTAGGCAGCCAGTTCATGTGCAATGCGCGTGCGGAAATCGGAATCTTTCTTCACGAGTGCGGGATTCTGCAGCATCATCTCCCAGCTGCGCGACAGCAGCTCGATTTTCTCCTCACCGTCCGTGTGCGTGGACAGGTAGGTAAGCACACGCATGATTTCAGCAGCATCCTTTTCATGGTCGAGAAGGTAACGGTAATCCCGAACCGCCTCCTGTGTATTACCGCGGGCTTCGTTGGCACGGGAGCGGATGCGGGCGATGCGAAGTTGCAATGCAGGCGTCATTTCCCCATAGCCCTCAGCAAAGGCAGCAGCCAGCGAAAGCGCCTGGGCGCAGCCCTCATGATTGCCCAGACGATGCCGCAGCTCACCCAGCAGCAGGTAACACTGCGGCAGGCGGTGTTCCTTGTCGGGGTATTCCAGCATGGCATCACGACAGCGCAGCAGCTTTTCCTCAATTTCCTTGAGAGTATGCTGCGGCAGATTAGGATTATCGCGCAGGGCTGTTGTCACCTCCTCCAGCATGAGCTGGGAGGTTGCCGGGCAAAGCGGCCACTTAGCCTGTTCCAGAATATTACGGGTCATCTGCAGCACCGGGTCTTTCACTGCGCACACGCCAGCGCGCATCATCTGCAGCGCGGCAGCCTCGGCTGCCAGTTCCGGGGAACGCAAACGCACCAGCACACCGGGGGCATCCAGACGAGCGATGGCTTTCACGGCTTCATCATTCCGCTGCATGCGGATGCAGGTTTCTGCCGTGCGGCGGATGGAACGCAGCAACAATTCGGTGTGCTCCGGGGCATTCACGAGTTTATCCTGCAGTTCGCGGTCCAGCCGCAGCTGCAATTCAAAGTCACCATGCTCCGTGGCGGCCACAGCCAGACGGTCAAGCCCTTCCACAGGTGCCAGTGATTCCACCTCCGGCAGAATACGCACGGCCTCTGCCCACTGTCCTTTATCCACCAGGCGGGAAAGCAGAATCCAGCGGAATTGTCGCTGGGTATCAGCATTCTTGATCCAACCCAGCCGTGAACGGGAGTTTTCTGCCAATTCCAACAGGCGGGACTTATCGCCTGCCAGGTCGCCCAACAGGCGTTCCAGATTCTGGTTGGCCTCATCATTGCTGGCAACGATGACGGTCTGTCCTTTGAAGAACGTGATGATGTCCTGCCCCTTGGCAAACAAGCCCCAGAGCAGCAGCGCACCAACAGTCAGGCCGGCAGCGGCCAGCGGCAGCATGTGGTTACTCTTCTTGCGGGGGGGACGATAGCGGCGGTTCATACAGCTTGTGACAATTCTTTGTTAAGGTTGTTGTAAACTTGCAGCAGGCTCTGCGGGCGCAGGAGCCTGAACTTCCGGCTGCGGACGCGCAGGCAGATGACCTTTCAGCCTGCGCATCTGATTGCGGGCTTCCTCACGGCGGTCATGCTGCTCATCCAGCAACGGGAGAAGCTGCTCCCATGCATCATATGCTTCCTGCCAGCGTTGCAGCTGACTCAGCGCATAGGCACGTCCCATGAGTGCCAGTCGCCGGTTATCAGCCTCATCCGGCGTGTTGCCAGCAGAATATTCAATCGCCGCACCATAAGAAGCTTCTGCCTCGGCGGTCTTACCCTGTTGGTCATATATCTGCCCCAGCAGCAGGTGAATACGGCCAATGGCAGCGCGGTCAGCCGCAAAAAGCTCCTTTCTAAGGCTCAGGCATTTATCCAGCAGTGGCAGAGCTGAATCGGAACGCCCCAGTTCCAGATAACACCGGGCGGCTCCTTCCTGCGGCTGCACAAGCAGGGCAGATTCCTGGGTGGCCGTGAGAGCTGCAGTGAAATCCAACAGGGCGGTCTGGTAATTCTGCACCATGTAGTGCATCCAACCTCGCTGGTCAAACAGGCAGGGCCAGAAGGCATTGCCAGGGTGCAGACGACCTTCTGCCACGCCCTGCGCACGGTGAAGGAGCGAAAGCGCCGTCACGTTGTGCCCGCGTTCCTGCTCGATGACAGCCAGCTGGCGCAGGGCCTGCAGACGGGCGGTGATTTCAGATGGGCGATTGCCCGTGTTGCGCTCTGCAACACGCAGCAGTGGCTCTGCGGCAGAAACATTGCCCAGTTCCAGCAAAGCAGTGCCGTAATACACCGCATATTCCGGCTGGTTGACGGCGTGGGTATCCACCCCCTGCAGAGCTTCGCGGAAAAGCGGTTCAGCAGCAGCGGTATCGCCCTTGCATCGGTTCAATTCCCCCATATGCACCAGCAGCATATCGCGCAGCGGGCGGGCAGCTTCTCCCTGCTCGTTCAATTCGTTGCCCAGCTTCTGGCAGGCAGCGAGTGATTCCTCCGTGCCGCGCGGTGTGCAGATTTCCAGCGCCACCAGCTGGCGAAGGCTCAGCATCTGGTAATCGGCCTGTTTCTGTTCCGCAAAAATGGATGACGCCTGGCGGTAATAGGCACAGGCCGCGCCATATTGCTGCTGAGCCACAAGGAAATTTCCGGTCTGCAGGGCTCGCAAGCCCCAGTCCATGGTGCGCGGCACGCGCTGGAACAGAGGCTCCAGCACCTTGACTGCCGGTGCCGTCATGCGGCGCTCCAGCAGGGCTTCTGCAAGGCACCATTCACTTTCCTCACGCACGGCGCTATCCTTTATCCAGGCAAATGCGGTATTCACATCATCCGCCGCCTGCAGCAGGTATTCATCACTGGCAGAGGCCAGGCGCATGAAGCTGAGTACATTCTGCGATGCCGCTGTATTCAGCTTATCCTGCACCATGCCGGATTGAATCGCCGTCTCGAACCCCTCACTCGCGCCCTTGTCGTAGCCCTTGCTGTAACTGTAATCATAAGCCAGGACACAAAGGCCGATGCACGCGGCTGCAGCCAGGCCCACACCAGTCCACAGCACCCAGGGACGGAATTCGAGCTCCTCCTCTGCCGCGGGGGCAGAGAGGGTCTCTTTTTCATTCTCCTCCATCGGGGATGGTTCCGAATCAGGCATTTACCTGGTCGAGATGGAATGCGCTGTGCACCACGCGGGCAGCCTGCTCGATATCGCCGGCCTCCACGGTGGTGGAAATGCGGATTTCGGAGGTGGCAATCATGCCTGTGGCAATGCCGGCATCAGCCAGAGACTGGAACACCGTGGCCGCCACACCCGTGTGCGAGCGCATACCCACGCCCACAACGGAAAGCTTGGCAAGGCCGGCCTCTGTCTCCAGGCGGGCGCTCTCACCCAGCTGGGGCAGCACCTTCTTCAAAGCAGCCTGGGCAGCCCCCAGGTCGCTCATGTTCATGGTGAAAGACTGGCGTGCCTGGCCGTCGTGTGCCGTGTTGGCCACAATCATATCCACGTTGATCTCAGCATCGGAAAGAGCGGAGAGGATGATGGCCGTGTAAGCCACAGGTGCGGTGATGCCCGAAACAGTGACGCGGGCCTGGTTGCGTTCGATTGAGACGCCTCGCACGGCGAGGGACTCCATAGCGGAAGTTTCTTCTTGCACGATAGTACCGGGGTTGTTATTCATGGAATTGCGGACTTCGAACACGACGCCGAATTTCTTGGCAAATTCGACCGAGCGTGCCTGCATCACTTTGGAACCGCTGGAGGCCATCTCCAGCATTTCTTCATAGGAGAGTACGGAAATCTTACGAGCGTCTTTCACCACGCGGGGGTCGCAGGTGTACACGCCGTCCACATCGGTGAAAATCTGGCACAGGTCAGCACGCACGGCTGCCGCCATGGCAATGGCCGAAAGGTCTGAACCACCACGGCCCAAGGTGTGAATCGTGCCATCCACGGTCACGCCCTGGAAACCTGCGCACACGACGATGTAGTCGTTATCCAGCGCCTCCAGCACACGCTTCGGCTCAATGGAGTGGATGCGTCCGCGGGTGTGGGAGCCATAGGTGCACACGCCTGCCTGCTGGCCGGTGAAGCTCATAGCCTTGTAGCCCATATCGGTGATTGCCATGCAAAGCAGAGCAATGCTCTGCTGCTCGCCGGTGGCCAGCAGCATATCCAGCTCGCGCTCAGGCGGGTTGTCCATCACTTCGTGTGCCAGGCCGATGAGTTTGTCGGTCACACCGCTCATGGCAGAGATTACAGCCATAATCTTGTTACCCTCTTTCTTCACCTCGATGAGGCGGCGGGCAACATTGCGGATGCGGTCGATGGTGCCCACAGAAGAGCCACCGTATTTCTGTACGATAAGAGCCATAGTTGGTCTGATTTAAGAGTTAAAGGTTTCGATGCGGAATACTGCAGGATGCGGCGCGATGCACCCCTCTGCCACGATTTCCTTGAGCGCAGTCTTGAGCGTGCCCCAGGGGCAGGCATGCAGGGTGAACACCAGATCATTCTCCACATTTTCAGATTCCTCATCCTCATGCGGTGTTGAATACGTGGAAGCGATACTGATATCGTGCTTCGCCAGCACCCGGGCAATGGCGGCAATCACGCCGGAGCGGCGGCTCGGCACCAGGAAACGCACATAGTAGGGCGTGACGGTGTCCTCCTGCGGCATGATTTCCAGTGTCTTGGTATACGGATGGAAACCGGTGTGGAACTCCGGGTGGTGCAAATCGCGCATAGCCATCACAATATCACCGATGACGGCGCTGGCCGTCGGATTCTTGCCGGCGCCGCGTCCGTAGAAAATCGTTTCGCCCACAATATCACCCTTCACGGCAATGGCGTTGAACACACCATTCACATTGGCCAGCAGGTGTTCGCGCGGCACAAAGCTGGGCTGCACTCGCAGTTCCAGCGCATCGGTATCAGCATGGTGCTTGATGACCACCAGCAGCTTGATGGTATAGCCCATCTGGTGCGCAAAGTGGAAATCCGTGGCCGTTACGCGTTCAATGCCATAGACGGAAATCTTTTCAGGAGAAATCGGCGTACCATAGGCCAGCATGGCCAGGATGAGAGCCTTGTGCGCGGCGTCCCAGCCGTTGATATCCAGCGAGGGGTCAGCCTCTGCAAAGCCCTTGACCTGAGCGCGTGCCAGAGCGGTTTCAAAGGAAACGCCCTTGCGCTCCATGGAGGAAAGGATGTAGTTACTCGTGCCGTTGATGATACCGGCAATGCTTTCCACATTGTTACAGATGAGCGAGTTCTGCAAGCTCTGGATAATCGGGATACCACCACCGCAGGAGGCCTCGAAATACAGCGGCACACCCTGCGTGGCGGAAAGCTGGAACAATTCGCTGCCGTATTCTGCCAGCAGAGCCTTGTTACCCGTCACCACCGGCTTACCGGCTTTCAGCGCACTGGTCACCAGCTCGTAAGCCTCTGTCGTGCCGCCAATCAGTTCAATGATGATGTCGATGTCCGGGTCATTCACCAGATCCCGCCAGTCATTGGTGAGCATCTGCCGGTCAAGCTCCACCTCGCGGGCTCGCTCCATGTTGCGCACAGCCACCTTCTTCACGGCATATTTCATCTGGGCGCGAGCCTCCAGCAATTCATGATTGCGGCACAGCGTCTCAAACACCCCGGTACCCACGGTACCAAGCCCTGCAAGACCAAGTTGGAGCGGTTTATCTGTCATTTGCGGGCGCAATTCTACACTAAATGGCACCCCACCACAAGATAATATTATGCCCGCAGCCGATTTTATGCCGAAATATGGGGAGACAAATAAAAAACGGCGACCTGCGTCAGGCCGCCGTTTATGCTAAGCGGGTAGCGGGAATCGAACCCGCATGATCAGCTTGGAAGGCTGGAGCTTTACCATTAAGCTATACCCGCGCTGTGCCTGTATACTACCACATGCAAAAAAAATTGCAAGAGTGATGACACATTTTGAAGTACGAAGTAAGGAAGTATGGAGACA
>JAFZGH010000028.1 GCA_017555465.1 Akkermansia sp.
CAAATCTGCCGACCGCAGCACCGGCACCGGCGCTGCCGGGCTTTTCCACTGGGCCGTACCCGCCGGCATGGAGGAACGCGCCGGCGCAGAATGCGGCCGCCACATCTGCATGACCCATTGCTACTGGCGCAGCGGGGGCGAAAAATTCGGCGGAGCCCAGATTATGGGTGTTGTCCACGCCCCTACCCGCGAGGAAGTGCTGGCTCACAAAGCCGCCATCGATGCCCACCTCGCCGCCTGCGGCATTCCCGTGCTCCACACCGCCGTATTCTGGAGTCTCCGCGCAGAAATCCGCCCCAGCGAAATTTCGCCTGCCCGTTACAGGGAATGGCAACGGCAATTTGCATAAAAAAACACGCCGGGCAGTAACGAATCCCACCCGGCGCGCCACAGAGAGACGGGGTTTAAAGTGTTTTATATCTGAGCCAGAGCCTGCTTGAGGTCGTCGATGATATCCTCGGCATCCTCAATACCCACGGAGAAGCGGAT
The DNA here is from genome assembly GCA_017555465.1 of Akkermansia sp. Taxonomy (GTDB): domain Bacteria; phylum Verrucomicrobiota; class Verrucomicrobiia; order Verrucomicrobiales; family Akkermansiaceae; genus Akkermansia. Next base: position 490 of record JAFZGH010000028.1, read on the forward strand.
GAGGTCGGGCTTCACGCCAGCTTCGATGAGCTGCTGGTCGGTAAGCTGGCGGTGCGTGTGGCTGGCGGGGTGCAGCACGCAGGTGCGGGCATCGGCCACGTGGGTCACGATGGAGCAGAGCTTCAGGCTGTCCATGAACTTGATGGCGCGCTCGCGGCCGCCCTTGATACCGAATGTCACCACGCCGCAGGTGCGGCCGCCGTCGAACTGCTTTTGAGCCAGGGCATAGTACTTGTTATCCGGCAGGCCGGCGTAGTTAATCCAGGCCACATCTTCCTGCGTGGAAAGGAACTCGGCCACCTTCTGGGCGTTCTCGCAGTGGCGCGGCACGCGCAGGTGAAGCGTTTCCAGCCCCAGGTTGAGCAGGAAGGCATTCATGGGAGAGGGAATGGAACCCAGGTCGCGCATGAGCTGCACGGTGCACTTGGTGATATAGGCGCCGGCGCCGAATGCTTCAGTGTATACCAGGCCGTGGTAGGAATCATCAGGCTTGGTCAGGCCGGGGAACTTATCGGCATGGGCGGCCCAGTCGAACTTGCCGCTGTCAACCACCACACCGCCCACCTGGGTGGCATGGCCATCCATGTACTTGGTGGTGGAGTGCATCACGATATCTGCCCCGTGCTCGAAGGGACGGCAGTTAATCGGCGTGGCAAAGGTGTTATCCACAATCAACGGCACACCGTTCTTGTGGGCAATACGGGCCATCTTCTCAATATCCAGCACCTGCAGGGAGGGGTTCGAAATCGTCTCGCCGAACACACACTTGGTGTTGGGGCGGAAAGCTTTCTGGATTTCCTCCTCCGGGGCATCCTGATCCACAAAGGTGCAGTCAATGCCGAACTTCTTGAAAGTAACGGCAAAGAGGTTATACGTGCCGCCATACAGCGCGCTGGTGCACACGAAGTGATCGCCGGCCTCGCAAATGTTGAACACGGAATAGAACGATGCCGCCTGGCCGGAAGAGGTCAGAATGGCAGCCACGCCGCCTTCCAGCTCTGCAATCTTCTTTGCCACGCACTCATTGGTGGGGTTCTGCAAGCGGGTGTAGAAGAAACCAGCCTCCTCCAGATCGAACAGGCGGGCCATCTGGTCGCTCGTTTCGTATTTGAAAGTAGTGGACTGGTAGATGGGGACTACGCGGGGCTCTCCCTTGCCAGGATTCCAGCCGCTCTGTACGCATATGGTGGATGTTTTCATAACTTGCACGTTCCTATACCACATTATGCAGGGCAACTCAAGCACACAAATGCGGGTTGACACAAATTCTACTAAATAAGTATGCAATTTAAACATTCCGTCCTTCCCTGCCTCCGAATTGCTTTTTTGTGTTGACTCAAGGGGCTCTACGGAGTAGAGTATCAGCGTGGCAATGAAACGCAAAACAATTTTCAAGACTCTGTCTCTGGCACTGGTAGCACCGCTGTTACTGGGCTCCCTACATGCCGATGACAATACAGCCGTTGACAAATCCGCCAAAACCAAGGCTAAGGCAAGCGACAAGAAAAAGAAGGGCGCAAAGGAAGATGACGGCAACTACATTTCAACCAGCATCCCAGGTTGGGGGAATCCGGAAGCAGCCCAGCGTTCGCTGTACAGCGCCATTACACGAGCACTGAAAGGCACCGACCCGGAGCAGGTGGTCAAATTTGTCGAAAGCCCGAAGAACAGACTTCTGATTGCCCAGTACATGCTGGCGCAATACGACAAGATGACCCCGCCGGACATGGCTGCAAATAGCCGCAAAAAAATTTCTGACGCATTGTCCCGTCTTCCTGGAGAAATCGAAGCCGATAATGCGAAACTGAGAACCCTCCGCGGCAAGGAGCGCACGGCATTCATGGGCTCAATCAAGGCCAAGAAAGAACTGATTAAGAAACTGGAGGCCGAGCTCAAGAATACCCCCTGGACACTTAAGGAACTCAACGCCCACCGCGACGGACGAGTCGTTCTCAAGCAGGTGACCGGCAACACGGAATGGATGGAAAACATCTGTTTCTCCGGGCCGTGTATTGCCCCGGGCCGGGCACTGCATATCATCGCCTGCATCGCCAAGAAACACCCCGATGTATACACGGACAAAACCGTGCGCGACATTGCCACCGCCACGGCACTTGAATTTGCCCGTTACAACTGGGATTTCGAAAAAGCCCTCATCCGCGCCGATTATTTCATTGAAAAATGGAAGGAAGGTCGTTTGAATACCTTGTTCGACACCTTGCCCATGTACCTGCGGCGTATTGTGTGCGGTTGCAAGGGAGACCATATTGCCGGTGAACGCACCAGCCTTGAATGGGCATTGGATAATGTGCACGTATCTGCAGAGCGCTACATGGGGGCTCCGCACCGCAACGGCTACCGCCTGTTCAACCTGTATGGCGATAGTATCCACGGCAGCGATTACTACAAGCCATGGGACCATATCTATGGAGATAATTTCTTTGCCAAGTCGCTCTATGTCGGTTGCGTGTGCGGCGGCATCTCCCACTTCGGTGCATTTTCCGCCGTGGCAAACGGCGTGCCGGCATTAACCTGCGGCGAGCCCGGGCACTGCGCCTACGTACTCTGGAACAATGGTGTGTGGATGCCAGGTAACACCGTGAGCTGGGAGCGTGGTCTGCATTGGCAGCCTGTGCTCAACATGTGGAGCGCCTTCTCCTCCCTGCACCTGGGCTCGGAACTGTACTCCACCCGCACCCCGGACACGCACGCTTCCAACGTATACCGTGTTCTGGCTCACCACGCGGCAGCAACCAAGAGAGACAAGCAGGCCATCTCCTACTTCAAGGACTCAACCAGCGCACAGCCTATCAACATTCCCGCGTGGCAGGAGTACAACAACTACCTGACCCAGTACAAGGGCGGCGACATGAAGCTTCTCAGCGAAATGCAGGACAACTTGTGCTACACTGTTGCCCCGCGTTATCCTGAGGTTGTTTCTGAATTCCTGGGCGCCTGGGTATACCCCAAGTTCATGAATGCCAAAGTGGCGACTAAGGAACTCATGACCCGCTTCCATGTATTCTGGGACAACGTGGATAAAATGGGGCCAGAGCGCTGGCGCATCGAGAAATTCGGACGCCGCCAGATTGAGCTTCTGGCTTACCAGCCCCCGCCCGATGGAAAGGAAATTCCGGCTCCTGCACCGGAACGCGCCCTGCCGGTATTTAAACTGATGATGAATAATCTGGCCGCCAAGTCTGATTATCTGCCCGTCATGATGGGTTGGGGCGAGGAAATGGGCAAGGGACTGGGCGGCAAATACACTGCTGAACTTTCCACCCTGTGCAAGGACATAGCCAAGACCGGAGTCGGCGCCATGGGTGGCAGCGGCAACAGCGACGCCACTGGCACCATGATTCTTGCAGCGGCAAAATCCCAGGACATTGCCACCTTCCAGCGTCTGGGTGCCAATGCTTCAGAATCGGCAGATTCGGTCAATGTGCCTGAGTTTGAACATCTCCCCGGCAAATTGCTTTCGGAGGATGGCCTGCTCATCACCAGTTCCACCTGTAACCATGACTCCCCCGTATCGCACTGGGGGGTGCTGAGAACCTCCGGCGGTCGTTTCCACACAGACAAGGATAGTGACGCCTGGGCTACGGTCATGCTTCCCAAGCCCAGCTATGTCAACGGCGTCATCATCGTGACAAACGGCAGCAACCATCAGCGCCTTAACAACATGATTGTGCAGGTGTCCAACGATGGGCAGAGCTGGCAGAATGCCAGTAAGAATTTAGGCGAATGTACGCAGCAGGTCATCAAGGTCGAATTCCCGGAAATGGGTGCCCGATATGTGCGCATCCTGCGCAAGGGCGGTCCGGATTTCTTCCACCTGTATGGAATCTTCTGCTA
>JAFZGH010000222.1 GCA_017555465.1 Akkermansia sp.
ACGAATTACGAATTACGAATTACGAATTACGAATTACGAATTACGAATTACGAATTACGAATTACGAATTACGAATTACGAATTACGAATTACGAATTACGAATTACGAATTACGAATTACGAATTACGAATTACGGTGTTAGTTTGGGCGAATTGCTCCAGGGGGTGTTTCTGAACGAAGCACTGATGGTGCAATAATTCGTAACTCGTAATTTTTACTTCGTCATTTACCGTTGGTTCGGGTCCTGCCAGGCGGGGTCGAAGCCTTTGGCGTAGGTGAAGAGGTCGCGGTGGATGTATTCGTAGTATGTTTCGCGGGCCTCGTCGTCCAGTTTGTACCAGATGGCCACATTGAGTGCGCGGGCGACCTTCTGCATCATCTTGAGGGTGAGCTCGCGTCCCTGGCGGGCTTTCTGCACCTGTTTGTGGGTGAGCTGCTCGGTGGAGACGCTGACGAGGTCGTGATTATCCAGCCCCCAGTATTGCATGATGGCGTCAATACGCTGGGTGCCGTGGTTGAGTTCGTTTAGTTCGTTCATCTTTAAGGATAATATGGTTGTTATACAGGGCGGGTTGTTGGAAAACAGTTATAACCCCGGAATGTGGCGCACGTAGAAGCCGCCGCAGGGGCGGGATTCGGTGTACCAGCGGGGACCGACTCCGCGGCTGGTGCCGGTGGTGTCAAAGCGCATGCCGGCTATCATGAGGAAGACATGGCCGCGCTTGGCGTAGACGGTGAGCCACTTGCCGAAGCCGGGATGCCCCCATTTCAGGAAGTCGCGGGAGGAGGGGTAGGTGTCTTTCTTGAGCATGCCGCATTCGCGCAGTACAAAGGCAACGGAGCCGGAGCAATCGTAGGCGGAGTCGATGTGTTTGCGGTGGCCACCGCCCATGCGGTAGGGTTTGCCGACGATTTTGTTGCCGGCGGCAATGGCTTTGCGGATGCGTGCCGGGGCTTTGTAGGGGATAGTGACCTTGCCGTTGCGCATTTTCTTAGGGGTGAAGCCCTTGTGGTACACGTACTTGGGGGTACGTGCATTGCTGTTGAGCTGCTGCTGGCAGCCGTTGAAGGCCAGCAGGGCTAACAGGGGCAGGAGTATGGAGAGAAAACGGTTCATGTGTTGTTTAGTTATAGTGTATTTTAGCACAGAACCCGGCATTAGCAAGCTGAAAACAGGTGGTTATGCAGGAAAATTGCCGCCGCAGACGACGATTGGGGGTGTCTGCGGCGGCGTTGGGGTGAATTACATGGTGTTTTTACACAAGACCCTGGGCAATCATGGAGTCTGCTACCTTCACGAAGCCTGCGATATTGGCGCCGGCTACGTAGTTGGTGAAGGTATCGGTGCAGTCCTTGGAGAACTCGCGGGCGTGGTTGTAGGCGTTCTCATGAATGTTCTTCATGATGCCGAAGAGTTTGGCGTCCACTTCCTCGCGGCTCCAGCTCAGGCGCATGCTGTTCTGGCTCATTTCGAGGCCTGAGGTGGCAACGCCACCGGCATTGGCAGCCTTGGCCGGGCCGTAGAGAATCTTGGCGGCCAGGTAGTTGTTGATGCCTTCCAGATCGGTGGGCATGTTGGCACCTTCAGCCACGAGCATGCAGCCGTTCCTGATGAGGGTGGCGGCTTCAGCGCCGTTGATTTCGTTCTGCGTGGCGCAGGGGAAGGCGCAGTCGCAGGGAACGCTCCAGGGACGCTGGCCTTCGAAGTACTGGGCGCTCTTGAAGGCGTCTGCGTATTCCTTGATGCGGCCGCGGCGCACGTTCTTGAGGTCCATAATCCAGGCGAGCTTCTCGGCGTTGATGCCTTCGGGGTCGTAGATGTAGCCGTTGGAGTCGGACATGGTGACAACCTTGGCTCCCAGCTGGTTGAGTTTCTCGACGAGGTACTGGGCCACGTTGCCGGAGCCGGAGACGACGCAGACCTTGCCCTGCAGGTCGTCGTTGCGGGTGGCGAGCATGTTCTGGGCGAAGTAGACGGTGCCGTAGCCGGTGGCCTCCGGGCGGATGAGGGAGCCGCCCCAGTTGAGGTTCTTGCCGGTGAGCACGCCGGTG
>JAFZGH010000029.1 GCA_017555465.1 Akkermansia sp.
AATCAGATTTCCAGCCCGGATCTCATTGAGAAGCTCAACAAGGGCGGCCTCACCTTCTATATCGGCACCGACCCGACGGCCGACAGCCTGCACCTGGGGCACTATTCCAGCTTCCTCATCACCCGCCGCATGAAGGAGCACGGCCACCACCCGATTCTGCTGGTGGGGCTGGCAACCGGCCTTATCGGTGACCCCCGTGGCACGGTGGAGCGCGAGCTCAAGCAGAAGGAGGAAGTGTTCCGCAATTATGACGCCCTGCGCGCCCAGGTGGAAAAAGTGTTCGGCTTTGAAGTGGTGAACAACTACGACTGGATCAACGGGATGAACGTCATTGACTTCTTCCGCGATTACGGCAAGTACATCAACGTGGGTTACATGCTCACCAAGGACCACGTGCGCCGCCAGATGGAAAGCGGTATTTCCTATGCCGAGTTCTCGTACATGCTCATCCAGGCCATCGACTTCAAGCATCTGCATGAAACCCGCGGGGTAGACCTGCAGGTGGCCGGCAGCGACCAGTGGGGCAATATCACCACCGGTATCGAGCTTATCCGCAAGACAACGGGCGATGAAGTGTACGCCCTCACCATGCCGCTGGTGACTGATGCCCAGGGCAACAAGTTCGGTAAGAGCGAGGGCAACGCCCTCTGGCTGGATAAGGAAAAGACTTCTTCCTACGAGCTGTACCAGTTCCTGCTCAACAGCGATGACGCCTGCGTCATCACCTACCTGAAACGCCTCACCTTCCTGACCCCGGAGCAGATTATGGAAATTGAGGCCCGCCACATGGAGCACCCGGAACAGCGTATCGCCCAGAAGGCGCTGGCCCGCGAAATTATCACCGACCTGCACGGCGAAGCTGAATTCGAGCATGCCGTGGAGGTGAGCGAGAAACTCTTTGCCGGCGACTTCAAGAGTCTTTCTGCCCGCGATATCAAGAGCGGCATGAAGAATGTGCCCCAGGTGACGCTGACGGCAGGCCCGCTGGCTGATGCGCTGGTGGCGGCCAAGGTGTGCACCTCCAAGCGAGAGGCCCGCGAGTTTATCGGTAACGGTGCTATTTCCATCAACGGCGAAATTGTGAAGGATGCCACATGGGAACTCACCCCCGCAGCTGCGCTGGAGGGTGGCATCGTCATCATCCGCCGTGGCAAGAAGAAGTTCTACATGGGCGAATTCGCCTGATTGAATTCATGCGCGGCCTGTTGCCAGCCCTGATTCTGGTGGCCTCCCTGCCTCTGGCGGCGTGGGAGGCTCTGTCACCTTCTGAGCTGGCAGCAGTGCAGGGAGCGGAGCCCTTTGCCACAGTGCTGGAAGCCGGGGTGCCTCTGCCTCCTTCCCGGTCAGATGCCAGGTGTTCGGCTGGCTGGCGTTATGCGCTGGAGCGTTCGGCGCTCAAACTTGCCATGGTGTATCGTACCAGCCGTGCCAAGGCAGAACGAAACCGCATTACGCCGGAAAATAACAGGATTACGGCCAAGTTGGCAAGGACATGTGGTACACCGGAGTTATTTTGCCATTATCTGGAGATGCTGGCAGAGGATACCCTGAGCCCCCGCCGGAATTATGCTCTGAATCAGGCACTGAACTATCTGTTGCAGGAAACCTACGGCATTGATACCTTGCAGATACGCCTGGTTTCGGAAACCTTGCAGCTGGCTCCTGCTGACCACATGCTTTATCTGCTGAAGATGCCAGTGTACGGTATGTATGACAGGGTGCCGCAGGGGGCTCTGCCTCCTGGCCGTCTTCTGGATGATGTTCAAATCATGACGGATGTGCTTCGCCGTGCTGATCAGGAACTGAGGAAGGTGCATGACCGCGCTTCGGCTGAAGCGGCAGCGTTGGCCTTACAGCCGCTGTTGCCTCTGTGGAATACTACCCGGCAGAGCCGTCATCACTTACAGCAGGGGCAAATGAAGTTTTCTCCAGCAGAAAACATGGCGCTTCACTTGCTGAACAGCACGATGTCGCGTCTGGTGGAGACCCGCCTGGCACTTCATGCTATTCAGTGGCATGGTTCTACTTGTCTGCAGACAATAGACGAGTTGCTTCGCTAGACGGAAGTCGTAAATCTTTGCATTTATGTCTCTTTATGCTCTTGCTTTTTATGCAGACCTGTTGTAGAATGCGCGCGCGTTTTTACGAAATTTTCTAACACCGAATCATTATGGATATTACCATCGACAAGACAAGTGATTGCCAGGCAACACTTACCGCTATTGCCACCCCCGCTGAGGTGACCGCCATCAAGGACGCCGCTATCAATGCTTATGCCAAGAATGCCCGCATTCCCGGCTTCCGTCCCGGCAAGGCCCCCAAGAGCGTCATTGCCAAGCGTTTTGCCGAAGGCATCGCCGATGAACTCGACGCCCGCATCAAGGCTGATGTTCAGGACCAGGCTCTGGAGCAGAACCCGGAGCTCAAGGTTCTTGATTTCGGCAACCCCACCACTACTGAAGAGGCTGATGGTTCCTATAAGCTGGTGACCACCCTTACCATCGTGCCGGAGTTTGAACTGCCGGAATACATGGGTATCGAGGTGACCGTTCCCACCGATGAGGTGAGCGATGAAGAAGTGCAGGACACCCTGCAGAAGTATGCTGAATCCTCCGCCGAGCACGTGGTGGTGGAGCGCGCCAGCGCCAAGGGTGACATCGTGGTCATCGACTTCAAGACCAGCGTTGAGGGCAAGCCCACCGCTGAATACTGCGGCAAGCCCGTTGGTTTCATGGAAGGCCGCGAAGGCCACTGGGTAGCCATCGAGGAGGATTCCTTCATGCCCGGTCTGCCCCAGGGCTTGGAAGGTGTTTCCGCTGGCGATGTGAAGGAGCTTACCCTCACCATGAAGGAAGACTTCCCCATCTCCGACCTGGCTGGTAAGGATGTGGTGTTCACCTGCAACGTGAAGGAAGTGCGCGAGAAGCGCGTGCCCGAGATTACCCCCGAGCTCTTCGCCGGTGCACTGCCCGAAAAGAGCATGGACGAAATCAAGGAAATCGTGCGCACCAACCTCAAGGCCTCCAAGACCCGCGCTAACGACGAAGCCAAGGCTGACCAGATTTCTGAGAAGCTGGCCGACCAGCTGAGCTTCGCTCTGCCGCAGGACCTCGTGGAGCGCGAGAACGAGAACACCGTGCAGCGCAATATGTATGCCGCCATCCAGGCCGGCAACTACGATGTGGCCAAGGATATGGACGCTTTCAAGGCTGAGGCTATGAAGGAGACCGAGCGCAACCTGCGTGTGTACTTCGCCCTGCAGGAGATTGCCCGCAAGGAGAACATCATCGCCACGGAGCAGGAGCTTCTTGAAGCCATGGCCAGCATGGCCCAGCAGGCTAAGGAGAAGAACCTCAAGAATTTCATCCGCAAGATGTATCGCGAGAACCGCGTGCAGGGCATCCGCCTGAGCGTCATCACCTCCAAGGTGATTGACCTGCTTGCCCGCAACGCCAAGGTGACCATTGCCTAAGCTGCGCTACAAAGCTTGACAGAAAAACCCCGGCAGATTGATTCTGCCGGGGTTTTTCTTCTGGAGAAAATCAACCGTTTCTGATGGTGCGGACGGGGAAGGGAATGTTGATATTCTCGCGGGCAAAGGCATCGAGAATCGCCTTGCCGAA
>JAFZGH010000223.1 GCA_017555465.1 Akkermansia sp.
CTTGAATCCGGGGCGTTTTGGTATAGAATAAGCGTGTTATGCTAGACATTCGTATTGTTCGTGAGAATCCCGAATATGTGAAGGAACGAGTGCGTCTGCGTGGTGGTGACCACTGGATGCTTGTGGATAAGGTGCTTGAGTGTGATGTGAAGCGCCGCAGTGCAGAGACGGAGAAGCAGGCTCTTTCCCAGGAGCGTAACAGTTCATCCAAGCTTATCGGTCAGATGATGAAGGAAGGCCGCCGCGAGGAGGCTGAGGAGCTCAAGAAGCGCATGAGCGAAGTGGGCGACCGCATCAAGGAGCTTGATGCCGTGGCTTCTGCCGCTGCTGAGGAGCAGGAAGCCCTGCTGCTTTCCATTCCCAATATGCCGCATGACGGCGCGCCCGTGGGTGAGGATGAATCCGCCAACCCCGAGCTTCGCGTGTGGGGGGCCAAGCCTGAAATTGCCGAGCCCAAGGACCACGTGGAGCTTGGCACCAGCCTGGGGCTGCTGAATTTTGAGGACTCCGCCCGCATTTCCGGCTCCGGTTTCATTGTATACCGTGGCAAGGGTGCCCGCCTGGAGCGCGCGCTCATCAATTTCCTGCTCGATACGCAGACGGGCGAGAACGGCTATGAGGAAGTGGGCGTTCCCTTCATCGTGAAGCGTGAGTGCATGTACGGCACGGGCCAGCTGCCCAAGTTTGAGGAAGATATGTACGGGCTGGAAGAGAACAGCATGTTCCTTGTGCCCACGGCCGAAGTGCCGGTCACGAACCTGTGCCGTGACCAGATTTTCAAGGATGCCGACCTGCCTATCAAGATGACGGCCTACACTCCCTGCTTCCGCCGCGAGGCTGGTTCTGCCGGCCGCGAGAACAAGGGCATGATTCGTGTGCACCAGTTCGATAAGGTGGAACTGGTGGAAATCTGCCGCCCGGAGGAAGGCTTTGCAGAGCTGGAGAAGCTGACCAGCCACGCCGAAAGCATCCTGCAGAAACTCGGTCTGCACTACCGTGTGATTGAGCTTTGCACGGGTGATGTTGGCTTCTCCTCTGCCAAGACTTACGATATCGAGGTGTGGGCTCCCGGTCAGGGCAAGTATCTGGAGGTTTCCAGCTGCTCTTGCTTCACTGATTACCAGGCCCGCCGCATGAAGCTGCGTTACAAGGATGCCGAGGGTAAGATTCGCACGCCGTACACCCTGAACGGTTCCGGTACAGCTCTGCCGCGCCTTTTCGTGGCTCTGCTGGAGCAGTGCCAGCAGCCTGACGGCTCGGTGAAGATTCCTGCTGCTCTCGTCCCCTATTTCGGGGCAGAGAGCATTACCCCGAACGCCTGATTCACTTTACCAGCCCCTGGCATCGGCTGGGGGCTGGTTCTCCCTCCCTCTCAAACTTACACCCGAAACTGACTTATGCGCGAAATGATCGTTATCATGGGGCCGATGTTCTGGCTCATTCTCTTCTTTGCCACGCTGGCGCTGGCCGTGCTGGCAGAGCGTTTGTTCTATTTCCACCGTATCAATATCAACTCGGGTGATTTCCTGCGCGGCCTTTCTGCGCTGCTGCGCTCCGGCCAGTACGATGAATGCCTGCACGAAGCCCGCCAGCTGCCCGGCCCCATGGCCCGCGTGGTGGAGGCGGTGCTGAGCCGTCCTCGCCTTTCCCGCCACGAGCTGCGTGAGATTGCGCTGGAGGCCAGTGAGGTGGAAGTATACCGCATTGAGCGCAACGTGCGCACGCTGCTGGTGTGTGCCACGGTGATGCCGCTGCTGGGCGTGCTGGGTACCCTGCTGGCACTGGTGCATTTTTACGAGCAGCCAGGCGTGACAGATGGCGCAGCCGCTGCTCCGCAGGTGGCGGAGACGCTTCAGCAGGCTCTTCTGTTGTCTGCTTCCGGCATCGCTCTGGCGATACCGACCTATCTTTTCTATATGTACCTGGCCTCCCGCGCCCGCAAGCTTATCAACAGTGTGGAGCGCGCCGGCCTGGAATGTGTGCACATCATTGCCGATGCCCGCGAGGAGGCGCAGGAGGAGGTCTCTGCTCCTGCCGCACCTGTGGCTGCTGACCAGCCGGAGGCGAAGTAAGATAAGTAAACATCGAACCGCGTGTATTTCCGACCATGCGCCGCGTCCGTTCCAGCCTGAAAAACGGTGGTTTTCCCATTCTGGTGATAGCACTGGTCAATCTTTTTCTGGTGCTCTGCGTCTGCGTGCTGTTGTCCAATCACCTGGTGCCGCGTTTCGGTTACTCGGTGCAGCCGCAGGAATCGCACTTCGTTATCGGGGCATACGACCGCGACAATACGCACATCGTTTCAGTGGCGCCGGGGGATACCCCGCGCCTGTATGTGGGCTCTGAGCTGGTGCGCGATGGGTATGCCGGTTTTGAAAAGCACCTGAGCAGCTGGGATGCCCCTAATCCTTCGCGTATTTCCGTTATCCTGGTGCTGGATAAGGCTGTTTCGGCGGGTGTGGTTCACCAGCTCACAGATATGATTCTCAGACATGGGTTTACCTGCAGCTATGCAGGGGTGCCTGCTCTCGATAAATGAAGAATAAGGAACACAGCCTGCTTTACCACACCATGCACAGCCGCCCCATGCCGGGGTGTCTGCCGTTGTTTTTTGTGCTGGCGCTTATCGTGGTGGGGGGCATCATCTGGTTTGCTCCTGTCAGTATGCCGGAGCGCGTGCGTCCCGAAGGTGTGGGCCGCGTGAGCGTGAAGGACGGCAACCTGATTCATTTTATTGTAAAGCGCCAGAGCCCGCTGCCTCTGCATATGCCGCTGCATGCGGACCCCGAGTTCCGTGAAGACGTGGATGCTGCTGCCATGCCCTTGCTGCGTCCTGCGCGGCTGGAACCGCTGCCGCCGCAGCCTTTGTTCCAATCGGCTGCGGATTCGGTTGTATTGAGTGCGGAAAAACTGTTGGCGTTGCCAGGCGAGACTGTCGCGGAGCCTGAGCCTGCGCTTCCGGCTGCCGCCCAGCCCGTGCTTGAAACCGTGGAGCCTGTTTTCCACCCAGGCGTTGATAAGGTGGCGGAAGAGGACGATAGCGAGGAGGTGCCGTTATGATGTTGCCGTCTGAGTTTCTGGCGGCGGTGGTATATGCCGGGCTGCTGCTCACCATCTGCATTTTTGTGCCCGTGAAGCTGATGGCCAAGTGGCGTCGCATTCGGCGCGCCAAAACGCATATCAGCTGCCGCATCTGTGGCTTCCGCTTCCTACGCCGCGATGCCGAGGGGACATGCCCCCATTGTCAGTCGCGTAACGGCTGAGTCCCGGGCGTAATGGCCCACCGCCGGACGGATGTTTTCAGCTCAAATTGCGCTCTACCATGGCGTATGCGCTGTGGTTGTGGATGGATTCAAAGTTTTCGGCTTCCACGCGATACCAGCTGAAAGCATTGTAACGTTCAGTGGCTACGGCTACGTTGCGCACCAGATCCTCCACAAAGACCGGGTTTTCGTAGGCCCGGTCAGTCACGTATTTCTCATCCGGGCGCTTCAGAATGCTGTACAGCTGGCAGCTGGCGCAGCCTTCAATTAAATCAATCAAATCTTCAATCCAGACGGCTTGCCCGGAGAAGCGAACCGAGTAGGTGACAATGCCGCGCTGGTTGTGAGCGCCGTGTTCGCTCATCGCTTTGGAGCAGGGACACAAGGTGGTTACCGGTACTTTAACAGTCAGGGTGAATTGCCCAGGTTTGCCGACTTCGGCATCAATGACAAAGCGTACCTCGTAATCCATCATGCCCTCCATGCCGGAAACGGGTGCTTTCTTGAGCCGGAAGAAGGGAAATTCCACTTCCACTCTGGCACGCTGCGCGTGCAATTTGCTCAGCAGGCGGTTAGGCAGGCGCACGGCGCTGCGCACATCCAGATAGCGCTTGTGCTCGTGCAGAGCCTCTACAAAGCGGCTCATGTGTGTGCCTTTGTATTTTTCCGGTAAATCCACCATGAGCGCCACCGTGGCCACGGTGGACTGGGTGCGCTGCTCCTTGTCGCTCACCACGATGGGAAAGCGCACACCACGCACACCCACACGGTCGATGGAAATCTGGCGTGTGTCCAGCTCGTTCTGGGTATCCTTGAGGTCTTGCATGGCGCGGCGCGGGGCAGGGGAATTCTTTGAAAAATACCGAGGGGGCTTGCAGGCCGAAGCGTACAAGCCCCCTTCTCGTAATCAACGACAATCTGCCGTCGAGAACTCCTCCTGGGTCAGGGGAGCAGGTTCACGGCACGAGCACGGCGGATTTCGCGCGTGATCTTGCGGTGCATCTTGGCGGACACGCCCGTGACGCGGCGGGGAAGAATCTTGCCGGTCTCGGAGGTGAACTTGGAAAGGAATTCCGGGTTGCACATGTCCACAGCGCCGGCGGGGATGTCGATGCGGCGGCGGGGCATGGTCTTGTTGCAGGTGCGGAAACGGATACGGCGTTCGACGCTCTTGAATTCGGTCATCATAATCGTATAGAAGTGCGGTGGGAGGTTTAGCGCATCTCGCGGTGCAGAGTGCGGCGCTTCAGGTAGGGGTTGAACTTAACCTTCTCCAGACGGCCGGGCGTACGCTGGCTCTTCTTGTTGCGGGTGGTCACGTAACGGGAAGGGGTCTTACCCTCGGCCTTGGCCTCCGTGCATTCCAGAATGATAATATCTCTAGGCATAATTGCGAATTGTTGACTTGCGGGCGCACATTTTACACTATTCGTCGCTTTCGTCAAGAGAAATCGCATTTTCCATGTCATTTTGTAGGTCAGCATACCCGACATGGTCCTGTTTTTTGGCTCTGTAGTTGGCATAGGAGCCATATTTTTTCTCATATTCCTCCTGGCATTTTACGGTGAGACGGCAGAAAGGACGCACCTGGAGTCGCTTTTTGGGGATCGGGTCGAGAGAAATTTCACAGATGCCGTAGGTGCCGCGGCGGATGCGTTCCAGGGCTGCATCAATTTCAAAGAGCTGCTCGCGGTCTTTGTCCAGCAGGCGGATGGTGAGGTCGCGTACCTCGGCTTCGCTGCCGGCGTCGCCGATATGCTGGCCGGAGGAAGAGGAAACATTGGATGCACCGCTGCGCAGGTGGTCGCGGGTCACGTTCTGCATGTTGGGCAGCATTTCATCGCGCAGATTCAGGAGCGCCTGCTTCTGTTCCTCCAGGAACTTGGGCCATTCGGGGTCAGCTTTCAGAAGGGCAAGGGTTTCCTTGAGCTTCTTTACGCGGGCTTTTTCCTCGGCGGTCAGTGTTTCACGCACCGGGGCTTTTGCGGCGGCTTCGGGAGCTTTTGCGGCTTCTTTTTTCTTTGTTTCCTTGCTTGTGGTCTTTTTGGTTGTTGCCATAATGGTCTCTTGCGTCAGTTGCTTGAATCCGTCGCCGCTGCATGCGGCATATATGATTTTTCTGCTACTATCATATGTTGGGAAAAAATTCAAGAAAAATCTGCTAATAGGTAGCATAATTCTGAGAATTATGCTACCTGATATGAAAAATCAGCGGAGCAAGGAGTTCTTTCGCGTTGCGTGCGGCAGAGGCCTCTGATATGATGTGACAAATGGTGATGGAACGGAAAACGGGCGTGTTGATGCCACTCTTTTCTTTGCGGCGTACAGGTGATGCCGGCATTGGGGACCTGGCGGCTCTGGAAGAATGGATTGACTGGGCGGCGGCACACCATGTGGGCTTTCTGCAGCTTCTGCCGGTGAATGCGCTTAGCGAGAATGATGTTCCTTCCCCGTATTCATCTATCAGTTCCGTGGCGCTGGAGCCGCTTTATCTCACTCTGGAGCGAATTCCGGGTATGCCGGCTGATGTGCCATCTTACCCGGAGGATTTACCGCCGCTGCAGCAGCCTGGTGGCCGCGATCTGGTGGATTATGCCCGCGTGCGCACGTACAAGCGTTACTGGTTCCGGCAGGCTTGGAAACGCTTTGAAAAAGAGCCGGAATTCGCTACTCTGCGTGCCGAGTTTGCCGACTGGGTGCGGGGGCAGGGAAGCTGGCTGGAGGATTTTTCCACTTTCATGGTGGCCAGTTTCGGTTTCGGCACGATTGCCTGGTGGCTCTGGCCAGAGCAGAATACCGATGTGGTGCGTCGCATCGTGAATGATTGTGCCGATTCCCGCGCCCAGAAACGCTACCAGCAGTGGCTGCAGTGGCTCTGCGCGCGCGAGTGGTCTCGTGTGCGCGCGCATGCTGATGAAAAGGGAGTGTTGCTTATGGGGGATGTACCCATCGGGGTATCCGTGGCCAGCGCCGATGTGTTTTTCGAACGATACCTCTTCGATATGGACTGGAGTGGCGGTGCCCCGGCCGAAGGTAATTTTGCGGAAGATCCGTTCACGGCCAAATGGGGGCAGAACTGGGGCATTCCCCTCTACCGCTGGGATGTGATGGAACGCGATGGCTTTGCCTGGTGGCACCGTCGCATCCGCAAGCTGGCAGAGGTGTTTTCCATATACCGCATCGACCACGTGCTGGGCTTCTATCGCATCTATGCCTTCCCGTGGATGCCTGACCGCAACCCGGAGTTCCTGCCCCTTTCGGTGGAGGAGGCTGCTGCGCGTTGCGGGGGGCGTCGTCCGGGGTTCCGTCCGCATGGCGACTGGACAGAGCAGGAGCGGCGCGATAATTTGTCGCGCGGTGATTACCTGCTGCGCCAGTTACTCAAAGCCGCACCGGGAGTGCGCGTGGTGGGGGAGGATCTGGGCTGTGTGCCGGATTATGTGCGGCCGGATTTATCCTACCTGCGCATTGCCGGCTTCAAGATACCGCATTGGGAAATCACCCCGGAGCAGCAGATTGTGCGGGGCGAGACCTACAATCCCTGTTCCTTCGCCACCTATGCCACGCACGATTTTCCGCCGCTCTGTAACGATTGGAATGACTGGCAGGAGGCTGTGCAGGATGCTTATGGTGCGACCTGCGACCCTGCCACCCCGCCGGATGTGCGCCGCGCTGCCCAGCAGAAAGGGCAGGACTGCGCCCGCGTCCTCTGCTGGCTGGGGGATTTTGCCGGGCTGCACCACCGGGAATGCCTGGTGCCATGGCATCAGGGCATCAAAGATGCGCTTATCCGCGCGCTGCTGCAGAGTAATTCTGCCTATGCCGCGCTCATGTGGACCGAGCTGTTCGATATTCCGGTGCGCCTGAATACTCCTGGAACCGAGGACGGCACAAACTGGCGCCCCCGCATTCCCTTTACCGCTGCAGAGGCTTCTGAAATGGAGCAGAGTGCCTGGTTGAAGCAGCTTTCTGCAGAATCCGGGCGTGCGGACAATCCGTAATCGCCTTTTCTGCGAACAAGCCCACCCCTGGATGAAGTGGGGAGGGCTTGGTTTTGAGTCAGTGTAATGGGTGGGCTGAGCCAGAATCAGAAATCAGACTCATCTTCATCCTCGGCAGCCTTTCTGCCCTTTTTCTTGCTCTTCTTGGCCTTGGATTTTTCGCGAGCAGCAGCCGCAGCATCCTTGGCCTCCTGCTTCTGAATATCGCGCAGCAATTTTTTCCAATCCTTGACGAACTCACTTACATCGGGGCCTCCCGCTTCTCCCAGTTTCTTGCCGTCCGGGGTCATGGCTACCATGCAGGGGAGAAGCCCCTGGCCTGTGTACTCCCACGGAATACCGCAGCTCATGCTGACGCTGGGGTGAATCACCGGAAAATCCATCTTGGCACTCTTGACCCATTTGGCAGCGGCTTCCGGGTTCTGGTCCACGTTCAACATGACCATTTCGCATCCCTTGCGCTTCATTTTCTTATATTCCTTCACCAGCGTGGGGGCTTCTGCCACGCAGATGCCGCAGGTGGAGCGGGATTGGTACACAAAGTAGATTTTAGCCTTGAGATTGGGCTTGGCTTTGTTGACCAGCTTGACGCTTTCGAGCACCTGGGGAATGCGGGCTAATTCCTCAGTTGCAGCCTCGTCTTCTGCATAAGTGATTTCGCCACAGCAGAACAGAGCCAGCAGACTGAACAGTTGGAGCAGCTTTTTCATGCGGCCAGCTTATCAGTTTTCTCCCCTCTTAGCAATGCAAAAATGACACATGTGCCCCGGAGCTGAGTTCTATATACTTGCAATCGCAGTGGATTTGTCTATAATGCCAGAATGCTTTTCGGCAGGATTGTGAAGTTTTACATGGACGGTTTCCGCCGCATGACGCTGGGGCGCACGCTGTGGTGCATTATCCTGCTGAAGCTTTTTATCATGTTTGCGGTGCTGAAAGCCTTTTTCTTTCCGGCGTATCTGCAGGGGAATGAACAGGAAAAGTCGCAGACCGTATCAGAAGAGCTGACAAACCGCCTTATTTCAGAATGAAAACTTATGGATGCCATTGATTCATCGCTTGTAGATTGGTCGCGTGCACAGTTTGCGCTCACAGCCATGTACCACTGGATATTTGTGCCGCTCACCCTCGGTCTGGGGGTAATCATGGCGATTATGGAGACGCTCTACGTGCGCACCGGGCGTGAGTTCTGGAAACAGACGGCAAAATTCTGGATGAAGCTCTTTGGCATCAACTTTGCCATGGGGGTGGCCACCGGCATCATTCTGGAGTTCGAGTTCGGTACGAACTGGAGCAATTACAGCTGGTTTGTGGGCGATATCTTCGGCGCGCCGCTGGCTATTGAGGGCATCGTGGCCTTCTTTATGGAATCCACCTTCATTGCCATCATGTATTTTGGCTGGAACAAGGTGGGCAAGGGGGCTCATCTGGCCTCCACCTGGCTCACCATCATCGGCGCTACCCTTTCGGCCTGGTGGATTCTTGTGGCCAATGCCTGGATGCAGTACCCCGTGGGCATGGAATTCAACCCCGATACCGTGCGCAATGAAATGGTGGATTTTGCTGCCGTGGCGCTTTCTCCTGTGGCAGTGGTCAAGTTCTGCCACACGGTCACTTCCTCCTGGGTGCTGGGGGCTATGTTTGTGGTGGGCGTGAGCTGCTGGTATCTGCTGCGCGGTCGGCACACCGATTTTGCGAAAGCCAGCATCCGTGTGGCCTGCTGGTTTGGTCTGGTGGCGGCGCTGCTCACCGCGCACACCGGGCATCAGAGCGGGCGGGATATTGCGCTGCACCAGCCCATGAAGCTGGCCGCTGCCGAGGGACTGTACGAAGGCGGCACCAGCCAGGGGCTTGTGCTGGGCGGCGTGCTCACCCCAGGGGTGGACTGGGCTGCCCCGACGGAGCAGAACCGCTTCCTCTTCCAGGTGGAAATGCCCTGTGCGCTTTCCTTCCTGGCCACTCATGAACTCGATGGCTATGTGCCCGGCATCCGCAATCTGCTGGAGGGCGGCTACCCGCTGCTGGCGGGTGGGGTGGTGCTCTCTGCCGGGGAGAAAATGCAGCGCGGCCGCACCGCTATTGCCGCCCTGGCGACCTACCGCACCTCCCGCGATGCCGCAGAAAAGCAGGTGGCGTTGAAAACCCTGCGGGCCAATTTCGATTGCTTCGGCTATGGGTATCTGAAATCGCCCGCAGAGTTGGTGCCCAATGTGCCGTTGACCTTCTACAGCTTCCGCATTATGGTGATGCTGGGGGGGTATTTCATAGCCCTCTTTGCCGGGCTGCTCCTGCTGGGCAAATACATCATGCGCTGGAAGTGGGCGCTGCTGCTTATTGTGCTCACCACACCGCTGGCATGGCTGGCAAGCCAGGCTGGCTGGGTGGTGGCCGAGGTAGGGCGCCAGCCATGGGCCATTCAGGGGCTTCTGCCCAATGTGGCGGCTATTTCCCGGCTGGATGTGGGCTCGGTGCAGACCACGTTCTTCATCTTCCTGGGGTTGTTCACGCTGCTGCTGGTGGCAGAAGTGAGTATCATGGCTTGCGCCATCGCCACCGGCCCTGAAACCGATAACACTGCTGCATAAACATGAACGATATTTTCTTACTCCAACACTACTGGTGGTTCCTGGTTTCTCTGCTGGGGGCTCTGCTCGTATTCCTCATGTTTGTGCAGGGCGGGCAATCGCTCATCTGGACACTCGGCAGGACAGAGGAACACCGCCGCATGCTCCTGCTGGCCACCGGGCGCAAGTGGGAGCTCACCTTTACCACACTTGTCACCTTCGGCGGGGCGTTCTTTGCTTCGTTCCCGCTTTTTTACAGCACCAGCTTCGGCGGTGCGTACTGGGTGTGGACACTCATCCTGCTCTGCTTTGTGCTGCAGGCTGTTTCGTACGAGTTCCAGCTCAGGCGCAGCAACCTGCTCGGCATGAATACCTACCGCGTGTTCCTATTCCTCAATGGGGTGCTCGGTCCGCTGCTTATCGGCACAGCCGTGGGCGCCTTCTTTACCGGGGCGGAATTTGTGGTCGATAAACTGGCCGTTACCAACCCCGCCATGCCGGTCATTTCCCGCTGGGCAAATCCGCTGCACGGGTTGGAAGCCGCCCTGGTGCCGCAGAACCTGCTGCTGGGTCTTAGCGTATTCCTGCTCACCCGCCTGCTGGCCTGCCTGTATTTCCTGGGCTGCATGGCAGATGCCGCGCTGCGCGAAACCTGCCGTTGCCGTCTCTGGATGGAGGGGGCGTTCTTCCTTCTCTTCTTCCTCACCTGGCTGGGTTACTGGCTCACCTCCACCGGCATGGGCTACATGCTGGATGGCCTCGTGTACCCGGTGCAGCACAAGTACCTGAACAACCTCCTCGATATGCCGGGTGTCGCCGGCGTGCTGCTGGTGGGCGTGGTGCTCGTGCTGGCCGGGCTGGTGCAGGGGCTGCGCGGCTGGCGCAAGGCGTTCTGGCTGGCCGGCCCGGGCAGTGTGCTGGTGGTGCTGGCCTTGCTGCTCTGCGCCGGGTGGAACCACACCGCCTATTATCCCTCTGTGGTCGATGAGCAGAGTTCGCTCACCATTGCCAACAGTTCTTCCAGTCTTTTCACGCTCAGGACCATGACTGTGGTTTCCTTCTTCATTCCCTTTGTGCTGGCCTACATTGCCTGGGCCTGGCGGGCTCTGGATAAGAAGCCGATTACGCCGGATGAGGTGGAGTAGGTGCAGAAAACGGCGTATCCGGGTGGATACGCCGTTTCGGTTCTAGTGTGTGAAATGACCGTATGGAGCTTTATCGGCGGCGTCGGCAAGCCAGACCCGCCAGCGCCAGCAGGGAAAGAGCAGCCGATGCAGGCTCGGGGACAGAACGAGGTGCGGTGCGAAGGCCGGAAACCTCCATCAGGGTTCTTCCTATGGTTGCATTGGGCTCATAGAAAATGACGCTGCCTGTGCCTCCATTCTTGCCTGCATCATACATGCATTTGGCTTTCACCTGGTACAGCCCCAGGTCTCCGTTAATGTCATCTGAATTGGTGAGCCAGAGGGACGTGAGCTCGTAGCCGTTTGCTGTTATATCGTATGTAACACCCCAGAGCGTGTAGGCGTGTCCCGTCGGGGCATTGCTTCCCATTTCTGTGGAAATGGTGAGGGCATAGCCCTTCTGCAGAGCCGTGACGATGGTTTCACTATACCAGTACGGGTTATAGGTTCCGGAAGCAACCTCACTCCAGGAGATAATATCAATGGGATAGGCTGTGGTATCATATACATTCTTGAGGAATCCGCCCTCGGTGAGGGCCGTATTAGCATTAGCCTCGTCCTTGTCGAAATAGGCCCACCCCGCCGAATCTGGAGCTTCCCATTCGCCGGTAACCCACCATTTGTATGCATAGCCGGCTTTTCCTCCGCCATTGTCGAAGACCTTCCGGAAATAATCGGGAACCTC
>JAFZGH010000224.1 GCA_017555465.1 Akkermansia sp.
CATACCCTGCTGCTGGAGGAGGGCATCCGGGTTCGGGTCGCGTCCCATGAAGGCGCGGAAAGTCTCCATATCATTGCGGCTGCCACCGGTGGAAAGCACCTCGCGGCGGAAAGCAGCCCCCGTCTGCGTATTGGTGGGGCCTTCCTGCTCAAAGCGGGTAAAGGCATCTGCAGCCAGCACCTCTGCCCATTTGTAGGAATAGTACCCCGCCGCATAACCAGAGGAAATGCAGTGGCTGAGGCTGCGCATGAGGGAGGGACCGCTCTTGCTCAGCGGCAGGTTCCAGGGCTCCAGCAGCTCCCGGCTGGCTTCATCCAGATTGCGTCCGCGGAACTTGCTCTCGTAATTGATATGCATCTCCAGATCCAGCTTCGCCATGCGCAGCTGGCTCATCATATCCAGCCCCGGCAGGAAAAAGCGGTTCTGCTGCAGCTTCACCAGCATCTCAGCCGGCAGCGCCTCATCCGTCTCCCAATGGCGGGCATACGCCATGATGCCCTCAGGAATCCACACCCAGTTCTCGTTAATCTGGCTGGGCAGCTCCACAAAATCGCGCGCCACGCGGGTGCCGGCGTGGGAGTAAAGCTCCGTATCGCTCAGCATGCTGTGCAGCGCATGCCCGAACTCATGGAAAAGCGTCAGCACATCCAGGTGCGTCAAGAGGGCAGGTTTGCCCTCCGTGGGCGATTTCAGGTTGCACATCAGCACACAGAGATGCGGCGGGCGCTGGCCATTCACCACCGGATAATGGCGCAGGCCCATGACCCAGGCGCCATCCGGCTTGGAGCTGCGGGGGTGCAGGTCCATATACACAGAGCCCATGTGGCGGCCCGTTGCCACATCGTGAAGAGCATACAGCTTCACCTCCGGAAGCCACACCTCCTGCACACCGGCAGGCAGCTGCTCACCCGGCTGCGGGCAGCTGGTGGGGACTTCAGAAATGCGGATATTGTACAAAGCCTCATAAATGGAGAACATGCCCGCCAACACGTTTTCCTTCTTGTGGTACGGGCGCAGAGCCTCGCTGTCGAACCCGCAGAGCTCCTTACTCATCAGGCTCATGTAGTACGCCACGTCCCAGGGGTTGATCTGGGAAAGACGGCAGCCCGCGCGCTTTGACGCAAACTCAAGCAGCTGCGCCACATCACGGTCAAATGCAGATTTGGAACTGCGCATCAGATTATCCACAAACTCCAGCGCTGCAGCCCCGCTGCCCACCATGCGGCGTGCCGTCACCTTATCGGCATACGTGCCAAAGCCCAGCAGCGTAGCCAGCTCACAGCGCAGCGCCATCACGCGGTCCACCACCGGGGCATTATCAAACTCAGGCGTGTTACCCTCTGTGCCGCGGCCCTCCCAGCACAAGCGGCGGGTTTCCTCCACATCGCAGAAGCGCAGCACATCCCCCACGCTGGCATAATCCAGCGTAATGAGCCACTGCGGGTTCTCCGGCGTGCCGAATCCGCGCTCCTGCGCCTTGGCAGCCGCGCGTGACATCCACTCATGGCTCATGCCGGCCAACCGGGCCTTATCCGCAATCACCAGCTGCCAGGCATTCACCGAATCCTTGCAATTCTGGTCAAACTGAAGCTTCAGCGCAGACAACTCCTTCTCAATTTCCAGCTTCCGGGCCTTCTTATCAGCAGGCAGATCCGCCCCGCTGTCCTTGAACGAATCCATCACCTGCTGCACAAAGCGCTGGCGGGCAGGCGAAAGCTGGCGCACCCAGGGCTGGGTGCTGGCCGCACGGAGCACCGCCCAGAGCCGCTCATGGGAACCCACAGAAGCATTGAACTCCGTAATCAACGGGCTCACCTCATCCAGAGCCGCGCGCCACTCCGGCGAATCCATCATATACGCCAGGTTGCTCATCAACTGGTCCGCATACCCCAGCTCCACATCCAGCGCATCATACACAGCAAAGGTATTCTCCCACGTAGCCTGGCCGGGCTGCACCTGGCAGATAGCCGCCACGCGCTGCTGCGCCAGCTCAATCGCCTTGCGGATATCCACCACAGCCTGCTGCGGGGTCAGCGCGGACCAGCGGGGGTATTCCCCACCCCACTGCAGGTACGGATGCTGCGCAGCACTCACCCCGGCCTGGGGAGTTTCTGCCTGCAGCGTAGTGAAGTTACCCACCAGCATCCAGATAGCTGTAGCAAAAATCAGCGGCTTCATCTTCATGCCATTATCTACGCATGCAGCAAGCGTTTTCTTTCAGCATTTTGCACCAAAACCACTACTGAAACACCGCTAAGGGCGAAAAATCTCCCATCCGGCTCAAAAACCCGGCCGATTAGCCGCCAGATACCGCTGCACCGCCGCGCCAATCGCCTGCTGCACCGTGGGCATCGGAATCCCCAGCTGCGTGGTAAGCCGCGCATTGTTCATCCCGGTGTAACGCGGGCGCGGCTCGCGGAAAAAGGGCACCTCATCCAACTTCTGCTGCTCTACCGGCGGAACAGCCGGCAGCGCCCCCTGCTCCACCGCCGCCTGCAGCGCCAGCTGCGCGCAGTGCCACCAGCTCAGCGGCGCACCGCTGCTGCACACATGCACC
>JAFZGH010000225.1 GCA_017555465.1 Akkermansia sp.
CAAATCCGGCCAGTCAACCAGAATGCCCATGGGGAGTTCCCCCAGCCGCGTCACTTCGCGCAGGCTCTTGTCTGCAAACACATCATTATGCGCCAGGGTGGCATCCGGCACGTTGTAAAGCATCTGGATGATGGACTGGCGGGCGTAGTAGCGCCCGTCGGCATCGTTGGCATAAATGGTGAGCTTCCCCGGGGTGATATCGATAGCATAGCCGCCGGGTACATCTGGCAGTTTCTCCCACAGGCCCCCCTTGCTATCCGGGGTGCGCATGAAGGTCTGGGCTTCTGTAACGCGCGTGGTCACCGAGCGCATGCCGTTAAGTTGCGGCTGGGGATAAATCACGACTGCCTCAGCGGCCTGGTGTCCGGTTATCAGAAAAAGCGCGGTGCTGAGCAAGGCTCCGCAAAGAGATTTGAACTGCAGTTTCATAATTGCTTCAATAGTGAGAGAGAGAAACAGGATTGTTTCTTAATCCCACATTATACGAATTCCATCCCGGTATGGCAAGTAGGAAATGTTATTTTTTTCGCGTGAAATCAACAAAAAGCCCCACATCAGTCATGTGGGGCTTTTCTTACGGATGGGGTGGGATTCGAACCCACGGAAGGGATTAACCTTCGGCGGTTTTCAAGACCGCTGCATTCAACCACTCTGCCACCCATCCGGAGGTTTGCAGGCTTGGTAGCGTGCTGGCGCTGATACTAGCCCACGCGCCTGCCTGGTGCAAGCTTTTTCTGTTTCATACCGGGGAAAAGAAGAAAAATTTAGTTTTTTTTAGTTTGGTCTTGACGCGGAGGGGGTGTCTGTGTATAATCCGCCCGCAGTCACGCTGCGAGCATCATAAAGATGTCCCCATCGTCTAGGGGTTAGGACATATGATTCTCAGTCATAGAACCGCGGTTCGAATCCGCGTGGGGATGCTCAGAAAGCCCGAGGTTAACGCCTCGGGCTTTTCGTTTAGGGTAGAGTGATGAATGTACGCCCGGTCAGTCCCGATGATGCCGCCATCCTTGCTGCCATCTACAATTATTATGTGTGCGAAACGGTGATTTCATTTGAAACGGAGCCGCTGAGCGAGGGGGAGATGCGTGAGCGTATTGTGCAGACGTCTGCAGGATTCCCGTACCTGGTCTGTGAGGTGGACGGACAAGTGGTGGGGTATGCGTATGCCCACCGCTGGAAGGAACGAGCAGCTTACTATCTGACCTGGGAGAGCACGATTTATCTGCATCGGGAGCACTGCGGTCAGGGGCTGGGGTGTTTGTTAATGGAAGCGTTGTTGCCCCAGTGCCGGGAACGGGGCTGTCGCGCGTTGATTGCCTGTATTACGGGGGAGAATACCGCCAGTGTGGCATTTCATGAGTCTCTGGGGTTCCGGCCGGTATCGCATTTTCCTGCGGTGGGCTGCAAGTTCGGGCGACTGCTGGATGTGGTGGATTTGTATCTCCCCCTTCAATGAAAAAAAACAGCCCCGGAGAACCGGGGCTGCTGAAAAATGTGTGTTGTTGCCGGGCTTTACATGCCGACGATTTCGTAACCGCCGTCTACGTAGAGAATCTGGCCGGTCATGGAGGCTGCGCCATCGCTGGCGAGGTAGGTGGCAGTGGCACCCAGTTCCTCCAGTGTGCAGGAGCGCTGCAGCGGGGCTTTTTCCTCGTATACCTTGAACATGCCGGTGAAGCCGGATACGCCGCGGGCGGCCAGGGTCTGCACCGGGCCGGCAGAGATGCAGTTCACGCGGATGGGGGCTTCGCGGCGACCCAGGTCGTACGCCAGGTACTTGCAGCAGGTTTCCAGGGCTGCCTTGGAAACGGCCATGAGGTTGTAGTTGGGTACTACCTTCTGGCTGGCGTAGTAGGTAAGGGCGGTGATGCTGCCGCCGTTGACCATGAACGGAGCCACGGCGCGGGAGAGGGCGATGAGCGAGTACGCGGAAATCTGCAGGGAGAGGTTCCAGGCATCGCGCGGAATCTCGGAGAAGTGGCCTTCCAGGGTGCCGGGGGCTTTGGGGGCAAAGGCGACGGCATGCAGCAGCATGTCCACGTGGTCGGTGTGCTCTCCCACGAAGGTGAAGAAGTCTGCAATGGACTGGTCATCGCTCACATCCAGTGAGCAGATGGGGGTGTCTTCGCCGAAGTGCTCTTTCACCAGCTTGATGACGCCGTCCTTGAGGCGTTCGCCCTGGTAGTTGAAGATGAGTTTTGCGCCGGCTGCATGCCAGGCCTTGGCGATGCCGAATGCGATGCTGCGGTGGTTGGCGACACCGGTCACGATGCCGACTTTTCCAGCTAAGGGTTTGTCGAGGGACATATGGGGTGTATCTGGTTGGGGTTAGTACAGGGGGAATTCCTGCATGATGATGCGGGGATAGGTATGAGCCATGCTGATACCTACGTCCTCCATGTGCTTGATCTGGGCACGGATTTCCTCTTCCGTGACATCAACATTCGAGACGACGTATTTGAGACGATAGTATACCAGGCCGCTGTCCATGTCAATGAGCAGCTGGCCTTCCGGCAGGTTGGCGTTGAGCGTGAGCAGGAGCATGCTCACCTCGGCACGGTCTGCCGGGGAGATGCGATAGGCAAAGTTGACGTCGAATACCAGACTGCAGGGCTCTTTCAGTTCGGTGAACATGAAGGAGCAGGGAATGTCTGTGTCGGTAACGGGAAGATAGGCCAGTCCGATTTTTTCGTTTTCTGCCCCCATGGTGACCCACTGGTAGGATTCACCGTGGCTGATGAGATGCTGGCGCACTTGAGCCAGAAGATTCGGATGATTCGACATATGATGAAGATGGGCTGGTGGTTACCGCGGGGATGTGCATCTCCGCTATGATCTGGTAACATAGTACACGCCGGCCGGTGCCAAGTCAAGCTTTAGTGTGCCAAAATTGCCGCTTCTTTGCAGTGGAGGTCTCGGCTCAGTGCTGCATCTTTGCGACAATGCTGGTGAGAGCCTGCATCTCCTCTGGGGAAAGAGCTTGTGCACGATTGTCGATTTCGGCATGAAAATGCGCATAGACATTTTCGAAAATTGCAAGCCCCTGCTCGGTGAGTGTGAGGCGAACCGAACGGCGATCGTCCGGGTTCTGGGTGCGCTGAGTATATCCCTTCGTTACCAGCGTGTCTACGAGCAGAGAGGTGGCGGGGACTGTCATCTGCATGCGTTTGGCGAGTTCTTTCAGTGCAACACCCTGCGGCTTTTCTTCCAGCATCAGCTTGAGCTGGGAAATTGCAGACCCTTGGCGGACAGTAAGCCCCAGCATTGTGCTCTTGTCTGCTTCTTTGAGCGCTTTGATGCTGTCGCGGCGTAGGTCATCGAGTGTTTCAAGAAGTTGTCTGAATAATAAGTGGGGTGATTTATCTGTCATCTCAGTGGCTATACTACTAGTCAGAATGCGGTTTGTCCAGCCCAAAAAATACGGGAAAATTCTTTTTTGTTAGATTGCAGTGAGAAAAATAACATATTATTTGTTAACTGTTTTTTTACTGGTTCTGGATGGGATGTTTAGGATGCAGTAGGGAAATTTCGATTCCTTGCGCCATGTGTGACGCAAGGAATTACACTAAATTATTGTTGTTGCAGCAGATTGTACAATCAAGGAAAAAAAAGGATTAAAGATGGCCTGTTAATTTTCAGTCTCGTTGTTTATGTGGCGTGCGGAATTGAAGTCTGTGTTGCAATGGTTTGAAAACAGTTCAGATGAAACTTTGGGGGACATGTGCCGAAGCTTAGGAAAACGCCTTGATTTTTTTTGAGCGGAGGAGTAAAATAGATGCGTTATGACTGATGCCAAAAAAGAACTGCTCAATATTCTGCTTGCCAAGTCCATCAAGACTGGCCATTTTATTCTTGCTTCCGGCAAGGAGAGTGATTTGTACTGCGACTGCCGCATCACGGCGCTGGATGCCCGCGGTGCGAACCTGATTGGTCAGGTTGGCTGGGAGCTGGTGCAGGAGGAAATTATGCCCAAGTTCCCCGGCGTGACTTCCATTGGCGGTATGACCATGGGAGCAGACCCCATTTCGCTGGCCATCGGTATGTATTCCGTGGAGGCAGATGAGCCGCTCAAGGTGTTTACGGTGCGCAAGGAAGCCAAGGATCATGGCCGCGGCAAGCGCATCGAGGGTAACTTTGAAGCAGGGCAGGAAGTCATCGTGGTGGATGATGTGATTACTACTGGTGGCTCAACGCTCAAGGCTATTGATGCCATTGAGGCCGAAGGAGGCAAGGTGGTGGCAGCTCTTGTGCTGGTGGACCGCCAGGAGGGTGGCCGCGAGGCCATCGAAAGCCGCGGCATTCCGGTGTTCCCCATGTTCACCCGTGCCACGATTTTCGGCGATAAGTAAACATGCTGCCCGTTATTGCAGGTGTAGAAGGACTTGTGCTCACGCCGCGTGAGCGCGAGCTCTTCGCGCGTCTGCAGCCTGCGGGGTATATACTCTTTACCCGTAATATTGCGGATTATGAGCTCACCCGCGAGCTCACCGATGAGCTGCGCCGCCTGACCACCGGACCGGATGCGCCCATCATTGCCATTGACCAGGAGGGCGGACGCGTGGTGCGCACGGCGGAAATCGGCGTGCCGCTGCCCTCGGCGGCAGCGCTGGCGCAGGCTGGCAGCAGCCACCTCATCCGCCAGGCTGCCTGCTACAACGCGGCTTGTCTGCACACCCTGGGGGTGAATACGAACTTTGCCCCGGTGCTGGATCTTGCCTCGCCGCATGCGAATGCGCTGCCAAGCCGCTGCTGGGGGGCAGATACGCAGGAGGTCATCACGAATGCCGGGGTGTGGAACCGCACTTCTTTTGCGCGGGGAATGATGACCTGTGGCAAGCATTTCCCCGGCATGGGTGCGGCAGAATGTGACCCGCACCATGATCTGCCCGTGCTGCACGGCACGCGCGAGTCCTTTCTGGCTTCTGCCGCTATGCCGTTTACGGCGCTCATGCCGGAGCTGCCTTCGCTCATGATTGCGCACCTCCTCATCCCGGAGATTGATGCAGAGCTTCCCACCTCCCTTTCCCCTGCGCTGGTGCAGGGCTTCCTGCGCGACCAGCTGGGGTATGAAGGTGTGGTGTTTACTGATGACCTGTGCATGGGGGCGATTGCCAAGCGCTATGCCCCCGCCGAATCTGCTGCCATGGCTTTGCGCGCCGGGTGTGATTTGCCGCTCATCTGCCACGATGCGGTGGAGCACCTCGAAGCCACTGCTGCAGCTATTGAGGTGCTGCCGGCAGATATCATAGAAGCGGTGCAGCAACGCGTGGCGCGTTTCCGCCTGCATATTTCCACCCAGCTCCCCATGACTTTCATTGAGTGGAATGATTATTTGAAAAATGTGGCTGATTTCACGGCCTCTGTGCCAGAGGTGGGCGCAGCTCCCGGTTCCCCGGTGCAGGAATACTGAACGCGCTGCATACCTATGCATGCAGCGCGTTTTTTTTGAAGAACGGTTGAGCGAGGCTCAGCAGTTGTACATCTTGGTGTAATATTCGTCTGCCATGCGGTCGGAATCGAAGGCGGGGCAGATGTCGTTCAGACCGGTGAAAACGAGGTCCATCCACTTTTCCCGGTTGTCGTAATACAGGGGAAGTACCTGGCTTTCCAGTATGCTGTAGAAGTTGTCGCGGTCGGAGCGGTCGCGTGCTTCCGGGGCAAGGCCTTCTCTGGCTTCGGGGATGATGAAGCAGTTCTCTCCATTGCGGGCAAACTCGCGCACCCAGCCATCATTGGTGGAGATAGTGACGGAGCCGTTCATGGTGGCGCTCATGCCGGAGGTGCCGGAGGCTTCGCGGGTGACCACGGGGTTGTTCAGCCAGATGTCTGAGCCGTTCTTGAGCAGGCGGCTGAGGCCGAGTTCATAGCCGGTGAGCACGGCGCATCGGGGGTATTTCCTGCTCAGGTTGTTCAGGTTGTTGAATATTTCCACCGCAGCGAAATCGGTGGGATAGGGCTTGCCTGCCCAGATCATCTGCACCGGGCGGTTGGTGCGCTGCAGCATGCGCTCGAACATGACCGGGTTTTCGGTGATGAGCCCCGGGCGCTTGTAGGCAGCAAAACGGCGTGCCCACACGATGGTGAGGGTGTCCTGGTCGAAAAGATGCCCGGTCTGCTCGCCCACCACGCGGAAGAGTTCCTTCTTGAGGGCGCGCTTGCGGTGCATGAAGGCTTTTTTGTCGCGCATGGCGTAGGCTTCGGCCAGTTCGGGATCCTGCCAGTATTCGCGGTTCTGGGCGTTGGTGACGTGGGTGATGGGGCAGATATCGCTGTAGCCCTGCCACATCTGGCGCGAGACTTCACCATGCAGCGCGGAAACGCCGTTGGCCATGTGCGAGAGTCGCAGGGCGGCCAGGGTATAGTTGAATACCTGCTCGTTCGGGGCGAGCTTGAGCATGGCACGTACCTGGTCGAGGGAAAGGCCGTCGAAGAAGGAGAAGTTGGCCATGAGGTTGATGTCCATCTTCTCATTGCCGGCTTCTTCCGGTGTGTGTGTGGTGAAGACGAAGCGCTTGCGCACCTCATCAACATTACCGCCGTTGCGGGCCAGCATGTTGAATGCGGCGCCGATGGCGTGCGCCTCGTTCATGTGGTAGATTTCCGGTTCCACGCCCAGTTCTTCGAAAAGGCGCGCGCCGCCCTGACCCAGCACGATGTACTGCGAAATGCGGGTCATGGGGTTGGAGTCGTACAGCCGCTGGGTGATGGAGCGCGAAATGTCATCGTTTTCCGGCACATCTGTGGAGAGGAAGAACATGGGCGCTGTGCCGAAGGTTTCCGGGCGCAGGTAATAGGCCTTCACCCACACCGGGGCTCCGCAGATGCGGATGAGGAATTTGATGTTGTGGTCTTCCAGGAAGCTGTATTCCTTGCGCAGGTATTGCACCGCCATGGAGCCGTCTTCTGCCCGAATCTGGTTGTAGTAACCATAGGACCAGAGAATGCCTACGCCTACGAGGTTCTGGCGCAGCGCCCCGGCAGAGCGCATGTGGGAACCGGCCAGATACCCCAGGCCGCCGGAGTAAATCTTGAATACGTTGTCGATGGCGTATTCCATGCAGAAATAGGCCACGGATTTGCTGTATTTTTCATCAATTTCGTAGGGGTGCGCATATTGCGCAGGAAGGAAAGATTTGCTCATGTCTGTTGAAGTCTTGCTGTGTAGAAGCTGTGCTGTGCCGCTGGTGGACACCGCATCGGGCAACTCTTGTTCTTATACACCGAAATGCTCATGTAGAAAAGAAAAAAAGGTGAGGGTGACGGCTATTTTTTTTCAAGCCTGTTCGGCAAAGTCCGGCTCTGGTACCATGGCATCCACGGTATCTACCAATTCAAACAAATTCAATTTCTGGATATGCTCCTGCTCGGTAAATTCCAGAAAGGCTTCCAGCGCTTCGGTGATAAAGGTGGTACGGGTGTTTTCCGTTTGTTTCAGAAAATTGTTCATGCGGGCATTCTGATTGGCGGAACAACGGAATGTAATGGATTTGAGATTCATAGCATCGGCATTCTAGCGTACTTTATACAACTGTTTCCAGAATCGTTAGTCGTTATTCTTCTAATGATTGAAAGATATGCTAATAGGTGGTGTATTACTGCCTAATATGCTTGGCCTTCCGTTAATGCGTGTAGTATGATGCCTGCGGACATGAAAACAATTCGCAACATCACCCGCTTTACGTACGAGTTTACCTCATTTCAGGGATGGCGTGTTACGCTCTGCCGTAATCAAGTCCATTTTACACGCTATTTTTCTGATAAGCAGTATGGTGGTGAGCAAGCCGCGCTTGAAGCAGCCCTGGCAACCCGGAATCATGTGCTGGATTGTCTGCGGGCCTTTCCTGGTGAGCCGGAAAAGGCTTTTGAGCTTTGCCGCGAGGAGCAGCAGCAGACCTGCTACCCCCGCGGCTTGCGACCGAGCAAGAATTTCAATTAAGTGTGTTTGAATGCCATTCCATCGCATTCGCTCATGCTCTGAGAAGCGTGATATTTCTTCAGGTGGCAGATGGCGTGCTTCATATCCTCTATGAGCAGCCTGGCCATATCCATGGTGAATCCCTGCCGCACCATGACGCGCATGACCACGGTTTCCTGCACGTTGGCAGGCAGTGAGAAGGCCGGCACCTGCCAGCCGCGCATGCGCAGGCGGTCAGAGAGCTCGTAGAGGTTATACGGTGCTTCCTTGGGATTCTTGAAATAGAAACATGCTGCCGGAATGTCTTTCTTGGGGTCGCCTGTGGCGATGAATTCAAAATCTCCCAGCTGGGATATTTCTTTGGTCAGGTAGGCTGCCACGTTGTAGGCCGCCATGTGGATGGCCCGGTAACCTTCCATACCCAGGCGTACAAAGTCGTAGTACTGGGCGATAATCTGACCGGCAGGGCGGGAGAAGTTGATGGCGATGGTGGGGATGCTGCCGCCCAGGTAATTCACGGCAAAGGTGAGGTCCTTGGGCAGTTCGCTTTCATCCCGCCATACAACCCAGCCGCAGCCCAGCGGGGCAAGACCGTACTTGTGGCCGCTGGAGCTGATGCTCTTCACGCGCTTGAGTCGGAAATCGAATGGAATATGCGGCGCGCAGAATGGGGCCAGGAACCCGCCACTGGCGGCATCCACATGCACATCCACATCCGGCCCGCCGGAAGCTGCCAGCTTGTCGAGTACGCGGCAGACTTCGTCCGGGAACTCATACTGGCCGGTATAGGTGACGCCGAAGGTGGGAACCACGCAGATGGTGTTTTCATCCACGCGTTTGAGCACCTCTGCCTCGCTCATGCAGTATTGCCCCGGAGTCATGGGAATCTCGCGGATTTCCACATCCCAGTAGCGGCAGAACTTGTGCCAGCATATCTGCACCGGGCCACATACGAGGTTGGGCTTGTCGCACGGTTTGCCAGCGGCCTTGCGTCGTGCACGCCAGCGCCAGAGGGCGGCCATGCCGCCCAGCATGCAGGCCTCGCTGCTGCCAATGGTGGAGCAGCCGATGGGGCTGGCATCTGCCGGAACGTTCCAGAGATTGGCCACCATGCGCACGCAGCGCATTTCCAGCTCTGCGCACTGGGGGTATTCGTCCTTGTCGATCATGTTCTTGCTGATGCTCAGATCCATGAGCTTATGCACCTGCTCATCATCCCAGGTCTGGCAGAAGGTGGCCAGGTTCTGGCG
>JAFZGH010000226.1 GCA_017555465.1 Akkermansia sp.
AAGAACCCATCGAGCTGCTGGGTTACGTGCAGATTCTGCTCGCCTCCATTGAATTCGCCATAGAATTAAAGGGCACGAGCATATAAAGGAAACGGCTCCAGCCGATACACCGAAAAAAGGGGAGCGACCTCAAAGGAAGCTCCCCTTTCCGATAAAATAAAGTTTCCTGATTAATCAATTTCCCAGGCAATCGTGCGGGCATAGGCCTCACCCGGGCGCAGTTCAATACTGGGGAAATGGGGATGATGCGGAGAATCCGGGTAATTCTGAGCCTCCAGCGCCACGCCACCGCGCTTCAGCGGCAGATAATCCCCTGTATAGACCTGCAGGCCAGGAGCATCGGTCAACACGCGCAGCGTGCGGCGTCCATTGGTCAGCACAGCGGCCAGTTTCACGCCAGGAGCAGCCGGCAGCACATAGTTATCATCGTAACCACCGGCAATAGCGCCGGGTGCATTGCGCTCACCCAGGCAGGCAGGGCGGCGCAAATCATACAGCGTCCCCTCCACCGGGGCAATATACCCCGTCGGTATATTGGAAACCATGGGAGTGTACGCCGAGGCATTCACCTGCAGGCAATGACCATCCACCGTGCCGGCAGCATCCAGATTCCAATAGGCATGATTGGTCAGATTCAACAGCGTGGGGGCATCTGTACTCCCCTCCAGGAGCAAGGTCAGGCGGCGTCCCTCCACCGTGTAAGTGGCGCGCACCGTAACCGTGCCGGGGTAATTTTCCTGACCATCAGGAGAAACCAGCGAAAGCACCAGGCTGGAATCCGAGACTGATTCCACCACCCAGGGCATATCAGAAAAGCCGCACAACCCGCCATGCAGATGATTTGGGCCATTATTCACCGCAAGCTTGTATTCCACGCCATCGAGCGAGAAAGAGCCACCGGCGATGCGATTTGCCACGCGGCCACAGATACTGCCGCAGTAACAGGTATCTGCCGGGAGTTCATCCACAGTCTTGGGGCCATACAGACAATCCACCCCCTGGTATTCAAACGAAAGCACGCGAGCCCCGAAATTGGTGATACGCACCTTCAATTCAGGCGTTGACAGTGTATATATTTCTGTTTTCATATTGATAAAAGCAAATCAGCGGGAAGATTCCCACGCCGTAACCACATTGTTCTGAAACATGACCCACGCAGCCTCGCGCGGCACATACGCCGTGGAAGTCCCCATGGAGGCACCGCCCCAGCAAGGACCATGCCAGCAGCCAGCCCCCACTGTGAGCGAATCCACCATAACCGGCTGATACACGTTGTAAACCCATTTCTCATACGCAACACCATTCTGCTGGCCGGTAACCGGCGGCGTATTCGGATTTCCCCATGCAAGATACACAGCATCGCGGGTCATGCCCTCGCAAATCCGCCCCTGCTGCACCAAAAGCTGCTGCTCCAGCGTGAGTTGGCGGAACATCACCGGATTCTGGCTAATGCGAGTGGCGGGTGTTACCGTCTGGCAGGAATCCAGACAAAAAGCGGCCAATGCCGACACCAGCAGAAGAATGGAGCGGAATACTCTCATGGTTGCATGACAATAGCACCGAATTTCATGCTTGCCAAGAAAAAAAAACGATGCTAGAGTACGTGTTATACGATATGAATCTGCCACATTTCCTCATTGCCCTGCTGGCTGCCCCCGTTGTGATGTGCAGCGCCGCTCATGCTGAAAAAGCCCCGGAAGCCATTGCCGGCTACCTGCCCTGCAACGGAACAGCCATTCCCGGCACAGTTATCCGCCCGGTGCGCGACCAGGCTTTCGTAACCTTGCATCAGGCTGCTATCAAGCGTTTTCTGCAATTACCGAAGGAAAAGCAGAAAGCTATTAATGAGAAAGGCGCAGCAGACCGCCTCATGGGATACGATGCAGACCTCTGGCCAGACAAAGCCGAATACGAACAGTATGCTGCAGCCTGGAAAAAAACTCAGATGGCCCGGCTTGCTGATGTTCACGTCGGTCTGAAGAGCGACGGCAACGGCATTTACAGTGTCCTGTCTGCCACACGTGTGGCCAATGGAGGCTCCATGCCTCTCACCATCGGTTCTCTCCGCTACGACAGCAAGAAAAACGTGTGGATTTCCAACAATGGTGAGCTGAAAGGCGAGGCGTTCTCAGCCGACGAAAATTTTGACTATGGTCCCCAGACCGGCAACGAGTGGAAACTGGAGAAGAAAGATTCCCTCTCCACACTCAATGAAATGATCCGCATCACCAAGGCAACGGATGGCAAGGCTATTTTCCTGTACTACAGTCTGACAGAGCGCTCTGCCATCAGCGGCACAGCCATTGCCAACCATGGCTATACCATCCTCTTCCCCATTGCCACGGCCAGTGCTCGTGCCACTCGTCCAGGCCAGAAGTAAGGGATATTCCGTTCGAAAACACGAAACGGGAGTCCGGCTGTACTCGCCTCAGACTCCCGTTTCTTCCATTTCACACCACAAACATGCGCATCATTGCCGGAGCAGCCAAGGGACTTCCCATCCGTGTTCCCCAGGGAGAAGTACGCCCCACCCAGGACCGCGTACGAGAAGCCTTATTTAACATTCTCGGCCCCACTATCCAGGGCGCCAGAGTGCTCGATTTATTCTGCGGCTCTGGCTCCGTCGGCATTGAAGCGCTGAGCCGGGGGGCTGCCAGTGCCCGCATGGTGGATGCCGCCCGCCCCTCCTGCGCCATGGCAAAACAGAATCTGGAGCGCTCCCGTCTGAGCGGCGGCAGCGTGGTGCAGAGCGATTGCCTGCAATTCGTGAAGCGGGATGCAGGGCGCTATGACTACATCTTTGCCGACCCGCCATATGCCAAGGCCATAGGCGACCGGGATATGATTGCCGAGCTCATGACAGACCGCCTGCACGAGCTGCTGGCAGAGGGTGGCTATTTCATTGCCGAAGCTCAGGAGGGCTATGGCGTGGGCGACTCCCACAGCCGCGAGTTCCCTGGCTGGAAGCTCGTGGATGCCCGCTACTACGGAAAAAATGTTATTCTCTTCTACCAGGCCGACCCCGTATGAAACGCTTTATCTTTCTACTGCTCTACAACCTGCTGCTCCCGGTATTCCTGATTATCTCCATACCTGGCTACCTCATTAAAATGAAGAAGCGCGGCGGCTTCGGCACCGGGCTGTCTGAGCGTTTCGGCATATATAAGAAGCCAGCCTCTGCCGAACCCAAAGGCGGACTCTACGTGCATGCCGTAAGCGTGGGCGAAACCTTCATTGCCCTCAAATTCATCCGCGAGTGGCGCAAAACCCACAACGAACCGGTCATTCTGGCCACCAGCACTGCCACCGGTCACCAGGTGGCGAGAGATGCAGCGCTGCCCAATGTGCGCCCTCTCTATTCACCGCTCGATGTACCGGGTCTTCCGGGACGCTGCCTGAAGCGCTTTGAGCCAAAAACGGTCGTACTCATCGAAGCAGAGTTGTGGCCGAACTTTGCAGAAGCCTGCCACCGCCGCAGCATTCCCATGGTCATGCTCAACGCGCGGCTTTCCCCCCGCAGCGAAGGACGCTACGCCAAGGTGCGCGGCATCACCCGCCTGCTTTTTGAGCGGCTTACGGCCTTGGGCGCGCAGAACGACAACGACAAAGCCCGTTTCGCCCGCATCGGCGTGAACCCGGATATCATCACCGCCCCCGGCAGCATCAAGTTCGATGTCATGGGCGATGCCCCGCAGAATCTGCGCGAAGATTTCCGTAGCATTCTGGACACACTGCGGGGCGACAAACCCGTTGTTCTGGCAGCCAGCACCCACGCCGGCGAAGAAGCCCTTATCGCCACCACCATCCGAGAGGCGGGGGCCTTCCCTCTCATCGTTCCCCGCCATGCAGAGCGCCGCGAGCAGGTAGTAGCAGACCTGGAGCAGGCCGGATTCGCCCCGCTGCTCCGCACCGCGGGCGCACTTCCCGCCGAGATTCCGGCCAATGTGTGCTACGTGGCAGACACCACCGGCGAACTGCGTGACTGGACCGCCCTGGCAGATGCCGTGGTCATCGGCAAGAGTTTCCTGGCCAGAGGCGGGCAGAACCCCGTGGAAGCCATTGCAGCTCGCAAGCCGGTCATCATCGGCCCGGATATGACCAACTTTGCCGACCTTGTAACACTGCTGAAGAAAGAGGACGGCATCCTTTCCTGCGAAGCCGGAGAACTGACCGCCACCCTGCGTACCGCGCTGGACGGCAGCCCTGAAACCCAGGCGCGCACCGAACGCGCCTACAATGCCCTGCATGTGCATTCCGGTGCCACCTGCCGCAGTGTGGAGCTGGTCGAGACCCTGTATGGCCGTGCATGAAATTTGACTACAACAAGCTGGTTCAGAAAGTAGATGCCTACCTGCGCAAAAAACGCGCCGGCAGCAGAATCTGGGCCATCATGTTGCCGGAAAGCCTGTTTCGCCCGGAGCTCTGGCTCTGGGAAAAGCATAGCGTGGCCCGCGGCGCGGCATGGGGCACCAGCTGGGCGCTGGCACCGGTTCCCATGCAGACCATCTTTGCCGTGCTCAGCAGCATACGGACCCGGGGCAACATCCCCATGTCGGTGCTTTCCTGCTGCATTTCCTTTCCGGGCTACCAACTGGTGGCATGGCCGCTTCAGTGGTACGCAGGTGCGGTGGTGCTCGGCTGGCTGGGGCTGAGCAGTGGCGTGGACATGGCGCTAATCCGGACCTGCGCAAGCGCCGCCACCTCGGAAGGCTGGGGCGCAGCCCTGCAGGTGCTGGGTGAAGTCAACATGCTGATGCTTTGTGCAGAATTACTCATCGGCTGCGCTGTTACCTGCGCCGCCATCGGAGCAGTGGCCTATTGCCTGGTCATGCTGCTCTGGCGCAAGTCCAGAACCTGATTCTGACAATTTGCTGTTATACCACTCACAGGCGCGTTTTCAGCTTGCATTAAGCATCCTGTGATTTTATACTACCCCACATGGAATGGAATGACCACTTCATGGCACTTTTCAGGGAAGCAGTAGAGCGTTACCTGCTGAATCCCCAGACTCCGGCAGACCGTTTCTTTCTGCCGGAAGAACAGGAATTTCTCAAAACCATAGGATACCAGCCGGCCGAAATGCTCGGCTACGTGCGGGAATACGCCGAAAAGGGAGCCCCCAGCCCCAGCACCACGCTGCTCATTGCCGCTGTACGCCGCCATTATTTCCTGAATGCCATGCGCGGCATGTCCGGCAATGCACGCCCCATCACCGCCGCTGATTTGCCCGCAGAAACCGAAGAATTCCAGGAGATTCCCTACCTGCCCCGCATCATCCGCAAGGCAGAGGCCAAACTCTTCGGCACACTGGCGCCCGATATCATGTATGGCGATGAAAAAGACCGCGAGTTCCTCCGCACACACGGTAATTTCCACCTGGCCGATTTCCTGCAACTGGCAGCAGCCGCGCGCAGCGACCGCCAGCGGCTCGTCAGCGCAGTGCTCAATGCCATGCGCAGCCAGGCTGATTCCCCCTTCCCGGCACAGGTCAACTAAATCGCCCCTCCCCTTACATACAAATCATGGATAAGCAGAATCAGGTTGTGAGCACGGAAGCGCAGCGCTTGGCGCTGGAGGCCATGTCTGCCCAGCTGGTGCACAAGCTCAACGCCATGATTGCGGAGCAGGAAGCCCGTACCCGAGCCTTTGCTGAGCAGCACCACACAAGGATTGAGCTGCCACAGCAGCCTGGCCAGATTGCCCCCGCACCCACCGCCCCGCTTCCCAAACCACCGCCAGCGCCACGTCCGCCCAGTCCCCGCCAGGAATACACCTGGAGTCCCCCTGATGAACCTGCGGATGAACAGCCACTGCGAATCGGCCCGAAAAAACAAACCGCCAAACCGGAAGAAGAAAACAACATCGGCCTGGGCATGATTATTTTCGCCCTCATCGGCATCGTGATTCTCCTCCGCTCCTGCTCATAAAAATTTATCAACAAACACCTCCATTATGACCCGCAACACCATACTGGCTCTGGCACTCAGTGGCTGCACGCTCGGCCTGCTGTCCTCCTGCACTCCGGGAGAAAACAGCACCAGCACCGAGCAGCAAGCCATCCCTGCCATCAAGGTTTTCCCTCTGCTCCACCAGGAAGTTACCGACTACGGCGAATGGTTCGGCTACCTGCGCGGCGTGCAGGACACCAACATCCACCCGCATATCTCCGGCTTCCTGATTTCACAGGAATACAAGGAAGGCACCAGAGTGAAGGCCGGGGATATCCTCTTCCGCATTGACCCCAAGCTTTTTGAAGCGGAGCTTGCGCGCAGCAAAGCCAATCTGCTGGCCGCCCAGGCCACCTTGCTCTCGGCAGAAGCAACCGCCCGGAAAGCGGAACTGGACGTGAAACGCTACACGCAGCTGGTGCAGTCCGGCTCTGTTTCCGAAAAAGACCTGACAGATGCCCAGCAGACCATGAAAGCAGCCCTGGCTCAGGTTGAGGCCGCCAAAGCCCAGATAGGCCAGCAGGAAGCCGCAGTCAACAAAGCAGAAATCAACCTCAATTACAGCGTCATCCGCGCTCCGTACGATGGCATCATCGGTACGGCAAATGTTTCCATTGGTGATCTGGTCAGCCCCGCCACCAACCTGGCCAACATAACCTCCATTGACCCCATCCGGGTTGATTTCTCCGTGAATGGAGACCACCTGCTGAACATTTTCAGCAAGTACGGCAACATCGGCACCAATAATGCAGACGCCCCGCCCGCCCCGAAGTTCCAGCTGCTCATGGAAGATGGGCAGGAGTTGCCGCACCAGGGCACTCTCGTTGCCATGGACAGCGTACTCACGCCCTCCGGTCTGGTGAATGTGCAGGGCGTCATCCCGAACCCCGACAATGTACTGCGCGGCGGCATGCCGGTGCGCGTCAGAATTCCCCTGGACACGGGCAAGGCCATGCTGGTTCCCAAGGCTGCCATCCGTAACGTTCTGCTCAACAATTTCATTCTGGTGGTTGACAAGGAGAACGTGCCGCACATGGTGCCGGTACACCTGGGCGGAGAATACAGCATCCGCGTGGAGGAGGAAAATGGCTACCACTCCACGCAGACCATGGTATCCGTCAAGGATTACGGTTCCATCTCACTGACAGAAAAGCTCAAAGAGCTGGGCTACGAGAACCCGGCAGATGCCCCCGTGGTGACTGATGCAGAAAACGGCATTCTTGCAGTGAACATCTCCTCTGCCAACAGCCGCCTGCCCAAGGGAGAAAAACCTGCCACCATCAAGACTACTGCTTTCACCTTCAAGCCCGCGCCGAATCCCGCGCTGGCAGCAGCCGCTCAGGGTGCTGATGGCGCAAGCACCCCCGCCAACCCGGATGCAAAGCCCACCCTGCCGCCCTTCCCCGTCAAAATCAGCAACATGCTGCAGCAGGATGTCTCCGAAACAAGCACATGGTTCGGGTCTCTGCGCGGCGTGGATGAAACAGACATCCGCCCGCAGGTGAGCGGATTCCTGCTCCAGCAGCATTTCAAGGATGGCGCCATGGTCAAGAAGGGTGATTTACTTTTCACCATTGACCCTGCCCCCTACCAGGCCACGCTGGATGAAGCCCGCGCCAACCTGGCCGCAGCCCGCGCGGCCCGCGAGCAGGCAGACGCCCAGCTCACCATGAGCCGCCAGACGCTGGACCGCTACCTCAAGCTGCGTGAAGCCACGCCCGGTGCCGTGTCTGACAAAGTGGTGACCGACAGTGAAACGCTGGTTACCACGAACGAAGCCGCCGTGCGCAAGGCGGAAGCCGCCATTGCCCAGATGCAGGCAGCCGTGCTGCAGGCAGAAATCAACCTGAGCTACACCACCATTGAAGCCCCCTTCGATGGCCGCATCGGCATCCACAAACCCTCTATCGGTGCCCTCGTGAGCCCGTCTGACCCGGAACCGCTGGTCACGCTTTCCTCCGTCAATCCCATGCGGGTGGATTTCGGCATGAGCGGCCGCGGCGCCATGCAGGGCTTCTCGAACCACCGCGTGCGCAAGGCCAACCCGGACAAGGCACACAAGCAGGAGTTCGATATCATCCTTGACGATAATACACTCTATGCCAAGAAGGGCTATATTGTCACGGCTAATAACACACTGAGTACCAGCACCGGCACTCTGGAGGTGGTGGGGCACGTGGAGAATGAGCATGCCATGCTGCGCAGCGGCATGGCCGTGACCGTGCGTGCCCAGCGGGAGCCCATCCCCAACGCATGCCTTGTGCCAGCACGCGCCCCGCTCAACGCCAACGGAATGGATCTGATTGTCCTTCTCAAGCCGGATAACTCCCCGCAGATGCTCCCCATCACCAAGGGGCCGATCATCAACCTGAAGCGCGACAATGGCGCTGGGGTGGATTATGTGCAGCCCATGCAGGTCATTGAGCCCGACCGCACCGTCATCACCGGCACTCTGCTGGCAAAAACCCAGGCTCCGAATCTGGAATCCATCATCCTGGGCGGAGCCAAGGTCAAGACCTGGGGGGAACTCATTCTCAAACAGGCCGGGGTCTCCAGCTTCCGGGAGCTCCTGGAAAAGCAGGCCGGGCATGCCCTGCCGGAATCCGACCTGCAGGCTGCAGGCGTGAGCGACTGGGGCGAGCTTCTGCTGCGCCAGAAAGCCGCTCCCGATTTCCGCACACTGGTACTGCGCGAAGCCGGCGCCAAGGATGAGCTCGACCTCATTGCCCTGGGTGAAGGCTGCAAATCACTCATGGAAATGGTGCTCAAGCAAATGGGCTTTGCTCAGGTGACCGATGTCCCCGTCATTGTGGAAGGCTCTATCATGGCCGCCCAGGCCTATGCAGCCAACGAAGCCGCCAAAGCCCCGGTCAACAAGCTTACCCCGCAGCCCTTCATCTATGTACCGACCAGGACTGTGACCCCCTCTGTCACCGCAGAACCGGTCAAGGAAGTTCCCCAGTACGAATAAACAGCCCCATTTCAACCTTCTTTCTGAATTATGTCTCCGTTTTTCATTAAGCATCCCATCATTGCCGGCGTTATTGCAGTGGTAACCACCCTGCTGGGTCTCATCAGCATGGTGGCTCTGCCCATTGCCCAGTACCCGGACATCGCGCCCGTGACCATCGCCATGAGCGCAGCCTACCCCGGTGCCAACGCCACCGAGGTGGCAGAATCCGTGGCAACCCCCATTGAGCTGCAGCTTTCCGGCGTGGAGAAGATGGACTACATGAACTCCACCTCCTCCAACAATGGCGCATGCAGCATCAACGTTGTCTTTGAGCCGGGTTCCAGCCCCAACACCGACCAGCAGAACACCTATATGCGATACAGCCAGGCCACCAGCCAGCTGCCCAACATGGTATCGCAGATGGGTATCACCATCAAGCAGAGTGGTGCACTGCCGCTCATGCTCTACGCGCTGGATTCCCCGCAGGGATTCTTTGAGCCGGTGAGTCTGACTGGCTATGCATTCCTGAACCTGGTGGACCCGCTCAAGCGCGTGGAAGGCGTGGGCGACGTGCAGGTATTCGGCGCCCGATTCGCCGTCCGCATCTGGCTGGATACCGACAAAATGGCCCAGAAAGGCATCTCCGTAAGCGAGGTATACAAGGCCATCAGCGACCAGAACGCCATCAACCCCGGCGGTGCCGTGGGCGCAGAACCCATGCCCGATGGTCAAGAATTCACCTACACGATCCGCAACCAGGGTCGCATGACCTCTGTGGAGCAGTTCAACTCCATCATCGTGCGCCAGAAAGGCACCCAGGCTGTTTAT
This sequence comes from Akkermansia sp., assembly GCA_017555465.1. Lineage (GTDB taxonomy): Bacteria > Verrucomicrobiota > Verrucomicrobiia > Verrucomicrobiales > Akkermansiaceae > Akkermansia. Next base: position 9,730 of record JAFZGH010000226.1, read on the forward strand.
CTGAAAGACATTGCCCAGATTGAGCTGGGGTCTCAGAGCTACTCCATGGCCAGCCGTATCAATGGCAATCCCGGCACAGCTATTGCCATCTACCAGGCCGCCGGTTCCAACGCTATCGAAACCGTCAACAACGTGAAGGCGCTGCTGGAAGAGAAAGCCAAGGTCATGCCGGAAGGCATGCGCGGTTTCGTGGCACTCGATACCACCACCACTGTGCGCGACTCCATTTCCGAAATTGCGCACACGCTGTTTGAGGCCATGGTGCTGGTGGCACTTGTCGTATTCGTCTTCCTGCAAGGCTGGCGCGCCACACTCATTCCGCTCATTGCCGTGCCGGTATCGCTGGTAACCACCTTCATCTTCTTCCCCATGCTGGGCTTCACGCTCAACACCATCTGCCTGCTCGGCATGGTGCTGGCCATCGGCCTCGTGGTGGACGATGCCATCGTGGTGGTGGAAGCCGTGGAAGCGCACATGGAAAACGGCATGAATCCGCGCCAGGCCACCTTTGCAGCCATGAAGGAAGTAAGTGGCCCGGTAGTAGCCATTGCCCTGGTGCTGGCCGCCGTATTCCTGCCCACCGCCCTGCTGCCGGGTATCACGGGTACACTGTTCCAGCAATTTGCGGTCACCATTGCCGTATCCATGCTGATATCAGCATTCAACGCCCTCACGCTCTCCCCGGCGTTGTCCGCCCTCATGCTGCAGCCCAAGAAGGAGCACCGCTCCCTGCTTACGCCGCTCTACAACCTCTTCAACCGCTGCTATGACGCCGTGGCTGATAAGTTCTCGGATGCCTGCCACTGGCTCTGCAAGCACCTCACCTTCTCCATGGCGCTGCTGGCCGGCATCACCGCCTGTGTCATCCCCGTCTCCCAACGCGTGCCCGGAGGGTTCCTCCCGGCAGAAGACCAGGGCTTCCTCATCGGCGGCGTTATCATGAAACCCGGTGTCTCCCTGCAACGCCTCACCGAGCAGGTGAAACCGGTGGAGAAAGTACTGCTGGAAGAACCAACCACCGACTTCGCCGTATCCATCATCGGCATGAACCTCGTCATCGGGGTGCAGACCACCAACGCCCTCTCCTTCTTCTGCTGTCTCAAACCCTATGCAGAACGCCCCGTCATGGAAAATGGAGAAATCCCCACCGCAAACGATGTGCAGAAGCGCGTGCAGGCCAAGCTGGCTATGTGCGGGGTGGATGGCGTCAGCTTCCTGGTGAGCCCGCCCGCCATTCCCGGCGTAGGCGTGGGTAATGATATTTCCATCGCACTGGAAGACCTGGACGGCCAGGGCGTAGGCCCGCTGTATGAACAGGCTCAGAAACTGGAAAAGGCACTCATGGCCCACCCGGCCATCGCCAAGGCCTCCGACATGATGCTGCCGCAGGTGCCGCAGAAGAGCATCTCCATCGACAAGGAAAAATGCCTGGCCCAGGGCGTGGATTACTCTGCAGCCAACCAGCTGCTCCAGTGCTTCAACGGCTCCAGCTTCGTGAACTACTTCACGCAGTTCGGCCAGCAGTGGCAGGTGTACATGCAGGCAGCCGGCGTCAGCCGCGCCAACACCGAGCAGATTGCCAACTTCTATGTGAGCAACGCCAAGGGCGATTCTGTCCCCCTGAGCACACTGGTAACCATCAAGGACATCGCCGATACCGAATTCGTATGGCGCAACAACAACTACAACGCCGCCAAGATTTCGGTGACCCCGAAGGAGGGCTACTCCTCCGCCCAGGCCATGGCAGCCGTGGAAGAAGTATTCCAGAAGACCATGGACACCACCAAGTTTGCCATGGAATATGTGGACATGAGCTTCCAGGAAAAGAAAGTTCAGGACGGCCTTGGTCTGGGGTCCATCTTTGCCCTCTCTGCCGTGTTCGCATTCCTCATCATGGCGGCACTGTATGAGAAATGGACGCTGCCCATCGCCATCTTCATGACTGTACCCATCGCGGTGCTCGGCGCATTCCTGGGTCTGCTCTGGACCGGGCTTGACCTCAACATGTATGCCCAGATCGGCCTGGTGATGCTGGTGGGTCTGGCCGCCAAGAACGCCATTCTCATCGTGGAATTCGCCGTGCTGCAGATGGAACGCGGGCAGGAGCTCATCGAAGCCGCCGTGACCGCCGCCCGCATGCGTCTGCGCCCGATTCTCATGACCTCCTTTGCCTTCATTCTGGGCTGCGTACCGCTGGTCACAGCTGAGGGCTCCGGCGCCCTCGCCCGCAATTCCATCGGCGTGGTGGTGGTGATTGGCATGAGCATCGCCACCGCACTGGGTGTCTTCTTCATTCCCTGCTCCTTCGTTTTCATCATGAAGCTGTTCCGCTCTAAAATCACAGCCGGACACCACGGTGAAGACCCGGATGAAGCATCGGCCTACGCCATGCTCGAGGCGCAGGAAAAGGAATCCACCTGACCATTCAAAACATTCCCATTTACCGGTCATAAGCACCCCTTATGGCCGGTAATCTTATCCACCTCTCTCCCATACCATTTACATATGACCAGTTCTTCCCGTTTTAACTCGAAAACTACAGCCGCCATATTAGTTTTCATCATCCTGGCCGTGCTCAGCATCAGCAATCACAGCATCTGGCTGGATGAAGGCGTGCGCCTGTACTACTCCAACATCAGCATTGCAGATGGTTGGTTTGAACAGCAATGGGGTATCATGCAGGTCGGGCTTGCGAATATGCAATACGCATGGAGCTACCTGTTCGGGAATTCGGAAATGGCATACAGAAGCCTGAATTTGCCATTCCTTTTCATTGCTGGTATCTACTTTTGCCGCATCCTGAAAAACTTTTCACTTTCTCCATACTGGGCACTGCTTCTGGTCATACACCCCCTCCCTGTGTACTACATGAACGATGCCGGGCCCTACATTCCTCTTCTTACCGCAGCCTGCGCACTATACTACTACTGTTTTTGCGCAGCAAACCGCTATTCGTGGCTCAACCTCTTCTGCATCTTTGCCTGGTTCCTGTTCGGTTATCTGACGCACTTCATCTTTGGATTTTTCGGGGTGATATATGCCTGTTCCTTTGTCCACAGCGCCTGCAAAACCAGAAGCAAGTCTCTCATCTGCCGGGAAATCATCGTCGCGCTCCTTTTTGCACCGTTGTTCCTGTACGTGACATACAAATATGCAGGGCTTATGATTAATGGTGCAGAGCGAGGCTGGTCCAGCCCCGGCATCTTCAATCTCGGCTATGCAGCATACTGTTTCTCCGGTTTAGCCGGGCTGGGGTTGCCCCGCAACGAGATGCGGCACCACAGTTTCTATCTCATCAACCCGCTGATGCTGCTTGGCGCCGGCGTATGCATTGCCGGCCTGGCCGGGATTTGCCTCTTCCAAATCAAACAGGCATGGCAATTCCTGAAAAAGCCCGCCGCCATATCGGCCATTGCCGGTCTACTGGTATTCTGCGTAGCTGTCTACATCCAGAACTTCCAGTTCTGGGAACGCCACATCATCTTTATTTTCCCCATCTGCCTTGTCTTATTTGCCGCTCTCATGCAGCAGGCTTGGCATCACCGCATCAAATGGCTCAACCGCTCGCTGGTTGCTATCATCCTTGCCTCGTGGATAGTATCTTCCTTTAATCTGAGATTTGTGGAAAAATACCGCAAGGACGACTACAAAGGCGCTCTCTCCTATCTGAAGAGCAACGCTGTCGGCTATCAATATCCGGTTCTGGCACAAGGCGATACGTATGTATTCGACTATTACGGCATTCACCGCTCATATACCCCTGATATTCCACCCGCACGAAACACTATTCTGCACATCGATGCATTAGATGAAGCCTCCCTGATTAAAATTGTCAACGTGCTATCCTCGCGGAATCCGAAACTCTGCCTCGTTCTGCACGAAAAAAACACACGTACGCCCCGGCTTTATAAAGCGCCGGAACTCATCTTTGGAAATCATGGATTCACCATCCAATCGTGCGATGATTACAACACCTTCAAAATACTGATTCTGGAAAAAGGAGGTTTCAATCCCCTGTTCTTCTGAAACAAAGCACCCCGCCAGCAAAACTGGCGGGGTGCTTTGTTTCAATTCAGGAAATGAACAGAGGCTTAATAGGTGCCATCGGGTTCGAAGCGGGAGTTATTCGTACCGTGGTAGTACAGACCGTGAGCCCCCACGGGGATGTAACCCACCTGCTCGGAAACAGGCTGAATCACAGAGTA